>QHYL01000413.1 GCA_003224105.1 Acidobacteriota bacterium
AACGCCCTAGGCATGAATGCGGCCATCGGTTTACTGGTCTTCGCGATGCTCGCACGGAATCGGGAAAAAGGCTGGTGGTCATGGCTGGCGCTTGCATCTCTCAGCGCGACCCTGGTGCTTCTGTCTGGTTCCGGAACGAGCATTCTTGCTCTGTTCCTAGTTGGGTGCGGCTATATTTGGTATGCCTTGCTAAAAAAGCATACTCGTTCAACCACCTCACGCTCGGTGCTTTCCATCGCAGTCATGTTATGTTTCCTTTTCGCGCTTGTATCAGGTTGGGACACAGTTCTTTCTGCATTCGGAAAGCGTCCAGACCTGACGGGACGGACAGAGATCTGGGGCGCTTCGCTATTGATGGCCCAAGATAAACCGCTGTTTGGCTATGGCTATGGTGGATTCTGGGTTTACGGTGGTCCGGCCCAGGTCATCTGGGACGGCCTGGGCGGAGGTGATCCGTCGAATCTTTCGTACGCGCACAACGGATATCTGCAGATCCTTCTGGATACAGGGATTATTGGCCTGGCTCTGCTGCTCGCTTTGGTCGCTTTCGCGTTCCGAAAAGCTTGGGCTTACGCCGAAGCGACAAAAGACGTTTGGCCGCTCTGCTTTTTCGCATTTATGGCTCTGGACAACCTTGGCGAAGGAACGTATGCGGAAAGGAATAGTCTCTGTTGGCTTTTGTTTGTGGCAATGCTTGTTCAGATGGTACGCGCCCTTCAGGTGGATGGAGTTGGCGCGGTGAATGTGTCTCTCCGGGGGGCGAGGGTCCTAAGTGCCTCGGCTGAGAGCTAGCAGCATGTCACTTGGGGCACACAAGGCGGATTGGGAGGAATTGGCAACGCTTGATCCGATGTGGGCAATCCTGAGCGCTAAAGACAAGCGCGGGAACAGGTGGGGAGAGGCGGAATTCTTTGAAACTGGAAGAGCGGAGATCGAGCGCTTGATGAGGGAAGTAGGTGGGTTATGTAGCGGCCGGGGGAAGGCACTGGATTTCGGTTGCGGGCTGGGACGATTGACACGGTCGCTACTGGCGTACTATCGCGAGGCGCATGGCGTGAATGTTTCGGAAACCATGATTAGCAGGGCGAGAAGGTTCACGCCGCAATGCCAATTTCATGTGAACGATTCAGAAGATCTCTCGCTGTTTCCCGATGAAACGTTCGATCTGGTCTACAGCAATATCGTGCTTCAACATTTGCCTTGTGCCGGCATGATCGCAAAGTATTTGAGGGAATTTTTTCGAGTGGCAACGCCGGGTGGACTGGTGGTTTTTCAGGTTCCGGATCGGAAATCCCTCAGGAATGTGCTCAATTTGAAGCGCTCTGCCTACCATTTGCTGAAGGTTCTGGGCGTAGGTTCCGGAGTGGTGTTTACGCGGTTTAAGTTGCATCCGATGAGAATGACGGCAATGCCGAGAAGCGAGGTACTTGCCGTTGTCGGAGAAGCTGGCGGTGAAGTGATAAAGCAACGACCAGACACGTCGGCTCGGTTTGGTGTTTTCTACGGCTGTCGCCGGCTTGACGTTTCCCATAAACAAAGGGTCCGGATAGCGGCTGCAGGGGTGTGAGGCGTTGACGTTAGTGGGGATGGCACACAGTTGGCGAGCGGATGAGAACAAACGTCTGGCAAGGCTTTTTCTGAAACCGCAGGCCAGCCGTTACCTGGGACTGGTTCGGGTGGCAGAGGCCTGCTTGCGTCCTATTACGAATCTGTTCCCGCCGCGCCCGTGGGACAAGACTCGAGGGGTAGAAAAAATTCTGGTGTTCGACCCCGGGGCCTTGGGTGACATGCTGCTGCTGGCGCCATTTCTGCGGAGACTGCGAGGCAGTTTTCCAACGAGCCGGATTGTGCTGGCGGGAAGGGGGGGCCCGGCGGACTTCCTGCAGGAGCAAGGGCTGGTGGATGAATGCATTTCGGTGGAGGTCCCCTGGACCAAGAGGAAGACTTCGCGCCTGCAGAGAAACCAGCCGATTTCATGGCGGTGGAAGGAGTTCTTTAGGAGTTTGCGGCAATTGAGAAAACGCGAGTTCGATCTGGGATTTGCAGCGGGCTGGGGAGGCGACATCCGAGGGAATCTAGCGATTTGGCTGGCAGGGGCGCGCCGGCGAGTGGGCTATGGATATGCAGGCGGAGAGTTTCTGTTGACGGATGTGGTCGAGGCGGATTTGACGCGACCGCATGTTGTGGACCGGAACTTACAGCTTTTGGAGCGATTAGGAGTGGAAAGCGCGAGGCAACCTGTTGTTCCCCTGCAAATTCCAGCCGCGGAGGCGAGGGCGGCGCGGGAATTCCTGGCGCGTCACGGCGTGGGCGAGAAAGACCTTTTGATCGGGGTGCATCCGGGCGCTGGCTCGGCGCTCCGGGAGTGGGGAGACGACCGGTTCGCGGAGGTGGCAAGGCGGGCGTCGGACCAGTTCGGCGCGAAAATTTTGTGGTTTAACGACCCAGAGAAGCCGAGGCGAATTCCGGCGGACTTGCAGGCGATCGAGGTAGCAGTTTCTTTTCAGCAGCTTCAGGCAGTTCTTTCGCACTGTCAGGTTTTTCTCTGCAACGACAGCGGGCCGATGCATGTGGCGGCCGCTTTGAAAATTCCTGTGGTGGCGGTCTTCGGTCCTACGCAAGCCGAATGGTTTCGTCCCTACGGCGAAGGTCACCAGGTGGTGATTCGGAATGACATGTGGTGCCGGCCCTGTGCGGACCGTTGCCGATGGAAAGAGCCGTATTGCATGCGGCTGATTACGGTGGAACAAGTGATGGAGGCGATCACGATCATAGTAAATGATACAACTCAGAATCGGGTGTTGTATTTGCGCGCGGCGGGAGATTGAAGTGGGTAATGGCAACGTTGAGGAAGTAGCGGAAACTGTACCCAATCGAAAACCAGAGAGCACTATGGATTGCCCGAAAGAGCTTCGTCCGACGTCCGTGCTGCATATCGGCAAGTATTACCCGCCGCATACGGGAGGCATCGAGACACACCTCAAGTATTTGGTATCTCACCAGAGCCCGCTGATGCCGGTGGAAGTGGTAGTGGCAAATGACGGGATTGGGACGCGGACCGAGATTCTGGATGGGGCTAACATCACCAGAATTCCTACGTTTGGGACGATTGCTTCGCAACCCCTCTGTCCGACTCTGCCCTGGAACCTGGCGGGACGCAGCGAGGCGATTGTTCATCTGCACGTGCCCAATCCATGGGCGGCGCAGTCGTATTTGCTGAGTGGACACAAAGGGAAGCTGATCGTGACGCACCATGCCGACACATTGGGACGGCGGCATTTGCGGAAACTAACCGATCCCTTTGTGCGGAGCGCCATGAAACGAGCGGCAGCGATTATCGTTACGTCGAAGCGATACCTGGAGAGTTCAGAAGAACTAGGGGCATTCCAGGAAAAATGCCATGTGATTCCCCTGGGAATTGACGGAGAGGCGTTTAGAGCCGAGGTGTCGGATGCCGTGAGCAGGATTCACGCGAAGTATGGATCGCGGCTGATTCTCGCTGTGGGACGGCTGGTGGCGTACAAGGGATTTGAGTATTTGTTGGAAGCGATGCAGGGCATCGACGCGACTCTCTTACTGATCGGGACTGGGCCGATGGATGGCCATCTGCAATCGATAGTTGAGAAGCTTGGAATAGGCAATAAGGTGCACATGCTGGGATACGTGCAAGATCTTGTTCCTTATTATAGAGCTGCGTTAATGCTGGTGCTGCCGTCGGTATCGCGCGCGGAGTCGTTTGGAATGGTGCAACTAGAGGCGATGGCAGCAGGTATTCCGGTGGTGAATACAGACATCGAATGCGGCGTGCCGGAGGTATCGGTGCATGGAGTGACGGGGATTACTGTTCCTCCGAAGGATGCAGGCGCGTTAGCGGGTGCGATCAAGACGCTGCTGGAGAACCCGGAGCTTCACGCGAAGTATGGGCGGACCGGCATGCTGAGAGCAAACGAGGAATTTTCCGCGCGGCGGATGGCAGAGAGGACTTTTGACGTCTATCTATCGGTGCTGTAGGCAGAGGTTCATACCTTCCTAAGCGCTCCATGTCTTGGGGCGTTCTAGCTTTGACATGAAGTATCGGGGATATCCAGGGCGGGACAAGGTGACGTTGTTCGTTGTGGATGCCTGCCTGATCGCGGTGGCGGCGGTGGCGGGGTGGTATCTGCCGACGGGGCAGATGGACCACGGGAGCCACCAGGTCCTGGAGCTGCTGGTGGTGGCGCCGACGTTTCTGGCGGCGATGTATGTGTGCAACATGTACAACCTGGCCGCGGGGCATGGGCTGGGGATGTTTGTGAAGGTTTTGGTGGCGGTGGGAACGGCGAGCGCGTTTTGCGACGGATTCTTTCATGTGTTCCGGTGGAAGAATGCGACGTACTACTGGTCGCTGGGGTTGTGCATGGTGGTGGCGCCGGTGGCGACGCATGCGTGGCGGAGAGTGTACTTCCACAGTGCGCGGAGGCTGCGGACGCCGGAGAAGCTGGTGGTGGTGGGAAGCGCGAGGGACGCGGAGATTTTGAACGCGGCGATCGACCAGGTGCGTCCGCGGTACAGCGTGGTGGGGATGCTGGGCGTGGAAGCGGAGCGGCCGGCGTCCGCGCCGTTGCGTCCAATAGCGGCGGCAGGCGTTGGCGTTGCGGCATTGGCTTCGTATGGGGCGGGGACCGCGGTGGCGATGGCGCGAGAAGCGACGACGATGACGAGCGTGATGGAACCGACTGCGCCGGCTGCAGCTGAGGAGAACGTGACGGACTTAGGGGCTGCAAGCAGCGAGAACTTGTTGGAGGTGGTGGCGACACGCGACGTAAAAGTGGTGGTGGTGCGGAGCGACGCGATGACGCTGGAGCTGGCGGGAGTGTTGACGCGATTGCGATTCAGCGGGATCCAAGTGTACTCGCTGCTGGACTTCTGCATGCGAGTGTCGGAGGAAATACCGCTGGAGATCCTGAATGAGTTCTGGCTTTCCGTGGCGGACGGGTTCGATTTGCTGCAGGCGCGGTTTTTCCGGCGAGTGAAACGGTTGGCGGACCTGTTGCTGGCGAGCGTGGGGCTGGTGCTGGCGTTGCCATTGATGCTGCTGGCGGGGGTGGCGATCCGGCTGACTTCACCGGGGCCAGTGCTTTTTCGGCAGCGGCGTGTGGGATGGATGGGACGGCCGTTTGAATTGCTGAAGTTCCGCAGCATGCAAATGGAGGCGGAAAGAGAAGGACCGCAATGGGCAGCTGTGGATGACCCGCGCGTGACGGCCGTGGGGAAAATTCTGCGGAAGACGCACTTTGATGAATTGCCGCAAATGATCAATGTGTTGCGCGGGCAGATGAGCTTCGTTGGGCCGAGGCCGGAGCGCCCCGAGTTTGTGGGGTTATTGAACGATTCGATTAGCTTTTATCACCTCAGGCATTACGTGCTGCCAGGAATTACCGGGTGGGCGCAAGTGAATTATCCGTATGGCGCCAGTTTGGAAGATGCGAGGCGAAAATTGCAGTATGACCTCTACTACGTGTGTAACGCGTCACCGCTGCTGGACCTGAGAACCTTGTTGAGAACTGCGCGGGTTGCTTTGTTCCGGCAAGGCAGCCGGTGACGAGCCGCCAGGATTATCGTTTCCCTCTCGACTAATTCCCTTCTTGCAGTTTTGCGCGTTGACGCAAAATCCTTGTTTGAGCGTACCCTGCCAGGCACACGTGTGCCCGATAGTCGCAACCTACCGGAGCGCCGTTTGGAGCAGAAACGGGTATGATGGTGCGCACGAAGTGGCAGTCGAGGAAAAACAAAGAACATGAACAGACTCAGCCGCATCACGTTCGGGCTTTCCGCAACGTTTTCATTCGCCATAGGAATAACGATTTTTCTGGAGCACGGCGCAAGCGCCCTGGCGCAAGGACAATCCGCGAATCGTCCGTGGATGGATAAAACGCTGTCGCCGGACCGCCGCGCGGACCTGGTCCTTCAAGAGATGACTCTCGATGAGAAGATCGCGCTGCTGCATGGCAACGGGATGCCCGGATGGCCGAGAGCCGTGCCTGGCGCTAACCCGTATCTTGGCAACGGCGGCGCCGGTTTTGTGCTCGGCGTGCCGAGGTTGGGCATTCCGATCATCCAGATCAGTGACGCGGCTTACGGCGTGCGCAGCAGCGGGGAGAATGGCCGGTACTCGACAGCGCTGCCTTCTAATGTTGCGTCTGCAGCGAGTTGGGACGTACAGGCGGCGTGCGCCTACGGCGCGCTGATCGGACGCGAGCTGCGCGCTCAGGGCTACAACATGTCGCTGGGCGGAGGCGTGAATTTGACGCGCGATCCCCGCAACGGCCGCACCTTCGAATACATGGGGGAAGATCCCATCCTCGCAGGCACGCTCGTGGGCAATCGCATCAAATGCGAACAGGCTCAGCACGTGATAGGCGACACGAAGCACTACGCCTTGAACGATCAAGAGAGCGGGCGCGATGAAGTGAACGTAATCATAAGCAAGCGGGCCATGCGCGAGAGCGACCTCCTGGCTTTTCAGATCGACATCGAGATTGCCAATCCTGGCGCCGTGATGTGCTCCTACAACGCGGTAAACGGAGACTATGCTTGCGAGAACAAATACTTGCTGACGGATGTGCTGAAGAAGGATTGGAACTTCAAAGGTTTCGTGCTCTCTGACTGGGGCGGGACGCACAGCACGGAAAAGGCATCCACCGCTGGTTTGGACCATGAAGAACCGATGGATGATTTCTTCGGAGAAAAACTCAGGCAGGCTGTGCAGGGTGGAAGAGTCTCTCAGACCGAACTGGACGATCACGTGCACCGCGTTCTGCGCTCGGAATTTGCTAGCGGCATTGTGGACGATCCGGTCCAGAAAAGTGTTGTAGACATTGAGGGCGGCCTCGAAACTTCAAGGCATATCGCGGAGCAGAGCATCGTTTTGCTCAAGAATGAACAGGGGATTTTACCCTTGGATCGTGCGAAGCTGCGTTCCATCGCGGTCATTGGACTCAACGCGAACACCGGAATGATCTCCGGTGGCGGTTCGGCACAGGTGGATCCGCCGGGACGCGGCGCCACCAAATGGAAAGAGCATGTCTGGTTTCCAACTTCTCCGTTGAAAGCCATCGCCGCCAAAGCTCCGGGCGCGACAGTCGAATTTGACTCCGGCGCGGACCGGGCCTCCGCGGCAGCCCTGGCAAAGAAATCGGATGTCGCCATTGTGTTTGCCTATCAATGGACAAGCGAAGATTTCGATTTGCCGAGTCTCTCGCTGCCGGACAATCAAGATGCGCTCATTGAGCAGGTGGCTGCGGCCAATCCGCGAACAATTGTCGTTCTCGAAACCGGCAGCGCAGTTACCATGCCGTGGCTCAATCAAGTGGGCGGTGCCCTGGAAGCATGGTACGCAGGCAGCAAGGGCGAGGACGCTGTTGCCAACATCCTGTTCGGCGACGTGAATCCCAGCGCGAAACTGCCCATGACTTTTCCGCGCAGCGAAGCTGATCTGCCGCATCCTCATTTGGTGACCCCGCCGCCAGGCAGCAGAAACGATGAAGCCAAGCCCACGTTTGAAGTTCACTACGACGAAGGATTGAAGGTCGGCTACAAATGGTACGACGCCGAGAATAAACCAGTGCTCTTTCCATTCGGCTACGGACTCTCGTATACAACGTTTAGCTATTCAGGGCTGAAAGTAACTTCTGGAAGCGAGACGACCGTCAGCTTCACCGTGAAAAATACCGGCAGCAGCGCGGGGGCAGAAATCGCTGAAGTTTACGCTGCGGTCCCAGCAAGCGCGGGGGAACCGCCCAAGCGTCTGGTCGGCTGGGACAAACTGCATCTCAACGCGGGAGAAAGCAAAGAAGTGAGCGCGTCCGTCAGACCTCTATATCTCTCGGTTTACGACGAAGGTTCGAATAGCTGGAAGGTTGTGCCGGGCAGTTATACGTTCATGGTGGGCGGCTCGTCACGAAGCCTGCCGCTCGTGGAAAAGGTCAACTTAAAATAGCCTTGCCCAAGGGCAAAGAACAGCAGCCGGCAAGTCTCACGCATCGCGGATTCGTGCGCGCTGAAGCTTCCGGAAGATTATTCGGAGGCGCCGGGAAACATGCAGAGAGCGGCGCCACCGGCGATCCCAGATTCCGCTCCATAACGCGCGGGAACGATGGGGATTTCCAGACAGCGCTTGTTCATGCACCAAGCAGGCAAGCCTTTCCGGATTCCTTCGAAGAAGGGGTTCAGCATCGCGGCCACTCCGCCTCCAATAATAATGACGTCCGGCTCGAGCAAATCCACGACGTTTCCGAGCCAGATGGTCACCAATTCGACGGTTTCGAGCAGAATCTCTTTCGCCAGCGAATCGCCAGCTTCATAAGCGCGGCCGACAATTTCGCTCGTGATTGCATCGAGCTTGCCGCCGGCCAGTTCGAGCATAAGGGATTTGCGTCCGGTTTCGCCGCCAAGCCGCGCCCGCGCCTTCCTTGCGATGGCTGGACCCGCTGCCATGGTCTCGATGCAACCCTTCTTTCCGCATCCGCACTGAGGTCCGTGATAATCAATGACCATGTGCCCCGCTTCGTCCGCAGCGCCCGTGCGCCCGTGGTAGATGCGCCCGTCAAATAGAATTCCCGCTCCAATGCCCGTGCCGATGCAGGTGTAAAAAACATTTCGGTGCCCGCGGCCCGCTCCCCACAGCGTTTCGGCAAGTCCGGCAGACTTGGCGTCATTCTCCAGCTTCACGGACCCGCCGTAACGGGCCGCAATTTCAGCGGCGAGCGGGTAGTTCCTCCAGCAAGTCACGTTCGGTGGATTCAGCACCACACCGGTGCGAGGATCGAGCGGTCCCGGCGCGCAAATTCCAATGCGCCGCGACGCGCTGTTTGCCTTCGGGGCAAGTTTCATCAACGCATCGATCGCGCCCGTGACCGCCGCAAGTCCTTCCTCCGCCGTGCCGCGAGAGTTCATCGGCACCCGCGTGTGCTGATGAATTTCGCCCTGCGCGTCGACGAATCCTGCGGCGACTTTCGTGCCGCCCACATCCACGCCGATTGCCCACTCGCTAACTTCTCTGGGGTTCTCTGTCATTTGTATTGGAACAATCCATCAGGTCCTGGAATAGCGCTCGCTGTTTGGCTTCGAGCCGCTCACCGCAAAGAATAGGATGTAAAGGTAGCAGAACGCTGCGGCAATCAAGGCATAGTGAATTCCCTGCCCCCAACTGGTCTCACCTTGGATCATTCCGGGATAGTAGCGGTGGTTAATGAGGTCGCCAGCTTTTCCAACGAGCCAAGGAATTACGGCTCCGCCCACAATAGCCATGTTCAAAATGCCGGAGCCGTCGCCAGTCAGCGGCCCGAGTTCTTCGATTCCCATAGTGAAGATGCAAGGGAACATGATTGAGTTGAAGAATCCCACGGACAAGATCGCCCACATGGCGATAGGTCCGTTCGTCAACACCGAAGTAATGACCAAAAGTCCGGCCATGATTGCGGCGAGCGCCAGCAATTTGGCTGGCCTGATTTTTTGCAGAAGTCCCGAACCGATGAACCGGCCGAACATGGCGCCCATCCAATACACGGAGATGTATTTTGCGGCTTCGCCCAAGGCTGCCCGGTATCGCGCCGCAGCATCAGGAATTGTAGCTGGCGAAAGAAACTCTCCGATGTTGTCCAGTGCCAGGTAGTTCGCGATGGAGCTGCCAATGGCCACCTCACCACCAACGTAAACGAAAATCCCAATCGCCCCAAAGACCAGATTCGGATGCTTCCACACGGAATCCTCAATCCTCTCGCCGATGTGGTGTTCCGCTGACGCCACCCTGGGGAGTTTGGACAGCCCAATTCCGATGGCAAGAAGCGTCAGCGCCGTCGCAAAGAAATAGACGTAAAGACGAATCACCGCGTCTGCTTCTTGCGAAGCACTCATCGCCGCCGCCGTCGTGCGAAGGATTAAGTGCGCTCCGATCCATGGAAAGATCGTGGTACCCAGAGAGTTGAAAGCCTGCGTAAGGTTCAAACGGCTAGACGCGGTTTCCGGTTTTCCCAGTACCGCAACGTAAGGATTCGCCGCTACCTGGAGGATGGTGATTCCTGTCGCCAAAAGAATCAGCGCAACGAGAAAAAAGGGGAACGAAGGGATCTTTGCCGCGGGAAAGAAACCGAGACAAGCGACAACCATCGTGAGTAGGCCGACCACAATAGCCTTCTTGTAGCCAATCCAATCGATGATTTTGGCCGCGGGAATTGAGAATACAAAATAGGCGGAGAAGAAGGCGGTCTGAATCAGCATGCTGGCGGCCAGCTCAATCTTGAAAACATGCTGCGCATACGGAATCAGCACGTCATTCAGCGACGTGAGCGAGCCCCACATGAAGAAAAGAGTCGTGAGTACGGCCAACGGGCCGACATAGTTGGCAGCAGCCTCGTTTGCAACTGGCGCATTCCTAACGGATACATTTTCCATCGGCGCTCACATCCATTCTTGCAACACCTGCCCGAACCAAGCTGGCGTTTGACCGCGCAGGATGATGACACACTTGGCGGGCAGAAAAAACTATTTGCGAGTTACGTGAGAGTTGTGCCGCGTGTTATAAAGTGTCGCCAGATCGGCCTTCTAGATGCACCGGGTGAGAAAATGAGCAAGCTTGGATTCCTGGCCTTGGCTTTCGTCCTTTGCTTCGCAACTTTTTTGTACTCCGCTCTGTATCCAACGCCTGCGTTCGCGCAAGAAGCCTCTCCGGTCGTTGGAAAAAGAGAAAGAGCCGTCATCGCAACATACGGCTATTAAGCCACAAATTTCGCACGTAACTTTTTACTCGTTTAGAACTCCTATTCAGTGCAGGGGAAGTGTTTGTTCGGCTGCCGATCAGCAGTCCTGGCAGATTTTTCATCCAGGGGAAAAGCACGTAGGATAATAAGAAGCATCGTTAACTTGGAGGAATCAGATGTTGATCCGTAAAGCACCGGATTTGACAAGCGCGGACGTCACGCCGAAACAAGTCTACCTGGACCGGCGCAAATTCCTGCAGGCCATGGGGATAGTTGGCGCGACTGCGGTCGCAAGCAGGCGTCTGCTCGAGTTAGCGATACCTCCTCAGACCGTGCTGGCGGCAACTAAATTCGGCGACCTCATTAAAAGCCCGTTCAGCACCACTGAGAAGCAAAACTCCTACGAAGACGTGACGCACTACAACAACTTTTACGAATTCGGCACGGACAAAGGCGATCCGGCGAAGAATGCGCAGAAGTTCAACACTTCCAACTGGGTGGTTTCCGTGGAAGGAGACGTCGCCAAGCCTCGCAAGTTCACCATGGAGGAAATCCTGAAGATAGCGCCCCTCGAGGAGCGCATCTACCGCCACCGCTGCGTGGAAGCTTGGTCCATCGTGGTTCCCTGGATTGGCTTTTCGTTCAGCAATCTCGTGAAACTCGTCGAGCCGACGCCCAAGGCCCAATTCGTCGCTTTCCAAAGCTATTACGATTCGCGGCAAATGCCTCAGGGACGCTGGGCGGGGATTGAGTTTCCTTATGTCGAGGGCCTTCGGGTTGACGAAGCTATGAATCCGCTGACTCTGCTTTGCGTCGGAATGTACGGTGAATCTCTTCCGAATCAGGACGGCGCGCCCGTGCGCCTGGTGATTCCGTGGAAATACGGGTTCAAGAGCATCAAGTCCCTGGTCAAGATCAAATTCCAGTCGAAAATGCCGCCGACTACCTGGAATCTCTCTGCGCCAAACGAGTACGGCTTCTATTCCAACGTGAATCCCAACGTTGATCACCCTCGCTGGAGACAGAACAAGGAGCGCCGCCTCGGCGAAATCTTCAGGCGCGACACACTGATGTTCAACGGCTACGGCGATCAGGTCGCCAGCATGTACAACGGCATGGACCTGAAGAAAAACTATTAAGCTGCACCTGCGAAATGCGCGCTCTACTCACCAGCAAGTGGACTAAAATCGTGGTTTTTCTTGTTTGCCTGATCCCCCTGGGCATGCTCGTCTGGCGTGGGCTAAATAACGGCTTGGGTGCTAATCCCGTTGAATTCATCCAGCTCACAACGGGCCGCTGGACGCTGCGTTTTCTGGTCTTCACGCTCTGCGTCACGCCGTTTCGCAAGCTTCTCAAACTTCCTGACTTGATTCGCTTCCGCCGTATGCTCGGTCTCTTTGCCTTTTCGTACCTCTGCATCCACTTCCTTACTTATCTTGTCCTCGACCAATCCCTCGACCTTTCCGCAATCTGGAAAGACGTCGCCAAGCGCCCGTTCATTACCGTGGGCTTTCTGGGCTTCCTGCTGCTGCTTCCGCTGGCAATCACTTCGACGGCAGGTTGGATTCGCCGCCTCGGCGGAAAACGCTGGCAGGCGCTGCACCGCGCCATTTATTTTGCCGCTGTTTGCGGAGTGATTCATTACTACTGGAAGGTGAAATCCGACGTGCGCATGCCGCTCTTCTACGGAGCGCTCGTGGGGATCCTGCTTCTGTGGAGATTGGGAGATTGGTTTTTCAAGCGCCGCTCAGCGGCCGGCGCGAGACTCTCGCCGCAACACGCCCCCGCAAACCCGGCTCAGTAGACAGAAACCGGTTGCTTGATTCTCAAGACGGAATCTGTACGGGCCTCATCGCCGCGTTCTTTCTCTTCTTGTAGCTGTCCACGGCGAAGAATAGCCCCGCAAGCGCCACGCCAATGGCCATCATGATCGTCCCAGCCATTCTGTCGTCGCCGGGCGCGCGCCCTGCGTGAACCACCCAAACGGTGTCCGCCACGGTCATGCCATTCTTTTCGAAGGCATACTTCACGCCGCCTTCCAGCCCTTTGTCCGCTATTCCGCGAACGATGACGCTGCCGTCTGCCTCTGCGTGCAACCGTTTGTTGGCGTCTCTTTCATTCACGCCAACCACCAACCGCACCGGAGCTTTCCCGTTCGCTTCCGTGTACATGGGGATGTAAAGATAATTCTCCTTGCTCAAATACGTCCTGCCCAGATGTCCGCGCACGTCGGCATAGACCATCCGCGATTGCGGCTTTCCTGACCCAAAGTCTACGGCCGTCAGTTGTTGCAAACCACCGGCCTGCGTCCCATTGAAATACATCCACCCGCCGATTCCCACGACAATCAAAGGAGCGGCGTACCGGACATATTGCAGCCAAGGCTGCGGCACCGCCGTGTTCGTGACGGGAACTGCCGCCACAGGTCCATTCGCCGGGCCTGGAACCGGCCTCTCCGCCCCTCTCAAAATCACTTTGATCACCCCGGCAATGGCTAGAAAGCCGAGGATGATCACCATCGCCGTCAGCTTGGGCACATAGTAGCCCATCCACTTCAACTGCAACTCCGCCAGGTAGCGGTAAGGGCCGGAGTAAGTAAAAGTCCAATACAGGGTGATTCCCACCATTGCGGCAACTGCGACTGCCGCCAATCTGCTGTTCTTGGGGGTTTCCGGATTCATGTTTGCCTCCGGGACAGGTTCTGTAGCTATGAGCTCATTTTCTCAGGCTCGCAGTGCGCGAAGAGCCCGCTCGCGGTACATCTGTTTTCTATGGGAAACCGTACGGACGGACAGGCAGATTTTGGATTTAGTTGACGTTGCTTGAGGAATTCGGTTCCTGGAACTCCACTCCCCAGAACCGTGGCGCTGGGGTCAGGAATTCAACGCCCACCCGCTGCCCCTTTTCCAGGGGTTCACCCAGGTAAACGATTCGGCATTCCTGCTCTTCCTGCGTTAGCGGATTCGTTAGCACCAGCATTTCGCCGCTATCCACTTCATGCTTGAGGAGCAGCAAGCCGCCGTGAGCACTCACCACTACGGTCTCGCAAGTTTCCTTGAACTTCTTGCGGTCGTGCGTGCGCCCTTGCGCTTCTACGCGCATTTTGTGGAAGGCTCGTGCGCTTCGTCTTGGTGTTGCGGAGATTACTTCGTTCATAGCGTCATCATCGGCCCCCAGCCCGCTACCGTCAATCTGGCCTTCCGTACAGGTGTTCTCCAATGAAAAACGGCGGATCCCGCGCGCGCCATCTCTCATGCGTTTATGCAGTTACTTGATGCCGCGCTCCGTAACGGGCAAGCACTTCGTCCAGTTCCTGAGGCCGGATCGGTTTGCTGAGGTATCCATCCATTCCTCCGGCAAGGCACTTTTCATGGTCGCCCTTCATGGCATGAGCGGTGAACGCCACAATGATTTGATGCTGCCCGTTACTCTTCTCTTTCTTTCGAATAGCGGCTGTCGCTTCAAACCCATCCATTTCCGGCATCTGAACATCCATCAAGACGATGTCAAAGGTCTCTTTTTCCAATGCTGCCAGGGCCTCTTTACCGTTAATGGCCACGACGACTCGATGCCCCCTTTTTTCCAGCAGCCGCACAACCAAACGCTGATTCACCAAGTTGTCCTCCGCGACCAGGATGCGCAGCATCTCCGAGCGATCTCGCGCATCACCCAGCGAGTAGCGCGTAACGAGGGGAATCATGCCCTCCTGCTCGCGAGCCCCCAGCACCTTCGCAATCGCCTCGCGCAATTCGGATTGCCTGATGGGCTTCAGCAAATACGCGGACACTCCCAGTTTCTGGCAGCGTTCAGCGTCCCCACGATGGCCGGCGGACGTAAGCATCATGATCGTCGCTGTACACAGTTCGGGTTTCTCGCGAATGTGTTCCACAAATTCGAACCCGTCCATTTTCGGCATATGCATGTCAGTAACAATCAATCCAAACGCTCTTCCCTCATTCCGGGCCGAAGCGAGTTCTGCAAGCGCCTGTTCCCCGCCTTCTGCGAGCACAGGAACCATCTCCCAGCGTCTTAGCATCCCTTCGAGAATCCGGCGGTTGGTCTGGTTGTCGTCCACCACGAGCACGCGCACTCCCCGCAACACTTCCGGCGGCGCCGGACTGCCCACCTTCACTTCCTTGTGGTCTGCGATTTGCAGCCGCACCGTGAAGTGGAAATCGCTCCCTCGGCCTTCTTCGCTCTCCACCCAGATTCGCCCGCCCATCATCCGCACGAGACGATTCGAAATCGTCAGCCCTAGCCCGGTGCCGCCGTACTTCCGTGTCGTCGAGCTGTCCGCTTGCGCAAACGGATCAAAGATCAACTCGCGCTTGTTCTCGGGAATCCCAATGCCGGTATCCGAAACCGTGAAATGCACGATCATCCCGCACTCGTCTTTCGCCTCTTGCCGCGCCTTCACCGCCACTTCACCTTCGTTGGTGAATTTGATGGCGTTGCCGACAAGATTCAGCAGCACCTGCCTTAGCCGCGTAATATCGCCCCGCGCAATTTCCGGCACTTCGGGAGCCACTTCGCAGAGAAGTTCCAGTCCTTTTTCATCCGCGCGCACGGCCAGGGTCTTCAGCGCGGACTCCAGACTGTCGCGCACGTCAAAGTCCACCGATTCCAGGTCGAGCTTGCCCGCTTCAATCTTGGAAAAGTCCAGAATATCGTTGATCACGGTCAGCAAGGAATCCGCTGACACCTTTACTGTCTCCAGGCACTCCCTTTGCCCGCGATTTAGCTCTGTCTCCAGAGCCAAATCGGTCATGCCCATGATGCCGTTCAGCGGTGTGCGAATTTCGTGGCTCATATTGGCCAAAAACTCGCTCTTTGCGAGGCTCGCCGCTTCCGCCACTTCCCGGGCGCTTTGCATCTCCGCTTGTATTCTCTTGAGATGAGTAATGTCGTGGCCGATTCCCACGAGGCCAATGACCTGGCCGTTCTTGCCCCGGAGGGGCACTTGCGTGGTCAAAACGTGGCTAAGATTGCCCTGAGGATCCATGCCTGCCTCTTCGCGGTTCGTCTCGGCTTTCCCCCCGCGGATCACTCGCTGCTCATCTTCGAAGAATGTAGTGGCGAGCTCACGAGGATAGAAATCGAAATCGGTCTTTCCGATCAACTCCTCAGAACTCTTCGCGCCCATTTGCCGCGCAACGGCCAGATTGGCCAACAGGAACCGGCAGTCCGTGTCCTTCACGTACATGTAGTCAGGGACGTTATCGATCAGGGCGCGCAGGATTTGTCGTTCCGCGGAAAGTGTTTCCTGCGCGCACATTCGCTCCTCAACCTCCAGCTGCAACTCCTTCGTTCGCGCCTCTACGCGTAGCTCCAATTCATCATTGATTTCCTTCAGCTCAGTGTCCCGCTCCTGAATTCGTTCGAGCATCCGGTTAAAGGAATGGATAAGCTTGCCTACCTCGTCATTACTTTGCGGGATCGCGCGCAGCGCGTAGTTTTCTTCAGTGGATACTTTTCCGGCGACCTCCGCCAATTGCAGAATCGGCTCCGTGATGAGGCGAAGCAGACGCGAAGAGAGGAGCACGGTTGTCACAATCGAAAGGAACAGCGCAAGCACAGAGATCTCCAAGTACTCGCGCATCCTAACCTGAAGCTCCGTGAGATCTGAAATGATGGAGATTGACCCGAGCTTCGCCCCCTTAAAAAATATGGTTCGGTGAAACGTGAGAGATTCTGCCGTAAAGCGCGCGCCATCGTTTTCTGAATATGGAATGTGGAAGTCACTGTCAATTCCAGCCCTCCGGTACTCGGCCAGAATCTTCCCGTCGCTGCTGTAAAGACATGCCGCCACAACGCGGCGTTCTGCTCCAAGCTCGCCTAGCACATCCTCTGCCCACTTTTCGTCATGGAACGCGAGCGGAACATGGCTGTTAGCTGCAACGCTATCGGCAAGGACAGAGAGTTCTCCAGTCAGGGTGCGTCGAAAACTTGCCCGCACGTAGAATTCAAAGGTTGCATAGACAATCCCCAGCCCGACCAGGCTGGTGCACAAGACGACGAGAGTTAGTTGACGTCGAATCGTGTTCCCGAATAGTTGCATTTTAATTTCGCATAAGCCTGCCCATGGCTAACGAGACACCGCCCGCAGCGTGGCAAGAATCCTTAGTTGGGCATTGGCCACGTGGATCGAAGGCGCTGTCACAAAGCAAGTTCCCGTGCATAGACACAAACCCACGAGTCACCATGCAGCCAGCCAACCAAAGGCCGGCGCTATCACGAAATCTAAGTCCTTTATTTATCAACGGATTGAATGCCGAAGAAGACCCTGGATTCAGTCTTCTTGTACCAAACTGGCGCAGATGTTTCATTTCTATCGCTGATTCGGCCCAATGGGTATAACTCCGGGGTTTGCAACAAGCCTTGACGATCAGCAATCCCTTTCCCGCAGGGTTGGCCATTTCGGAGTTCAATTTCCAAGCAAACGTCGAGATCGAAGCCAGCTTGTGCCTTGGGGATAGGCAGACATAAAATACCCAATGCATGGACAGCGCAGGTCAATTCATCCGCTGCCGCAACATTCGTTTCAAATTTTGCGTAAGTGTAGTGGACATTCAAATCCGACAGGACTTCTGTCCGCCGAGGACCTTCTATGAATCTTGCTGAGTTAATTGACAGTTCGCGGGATCAGCACCTTGCCGAACTCTACGAATTCCTGCGCATTCCCAGCGTCAGCGCCAAGAGCGAGCACAAGCCCGACATCGAACGAGGCGCCCGCTGGGTTGCCGACCACTTGCGCGCAGCCGGATTCAAAACCGTGGAGATCGTCCCCACGAACCTGCACCCTCTTGTCTATGCGGAATCTTTAGAGGCTCCTGGCCAGCCGACGATTCTCTTCTATGGGCATTACGACGTGCAGCCGCCCGAGCCGCTCGATCTCTGGACCTCTCCCGCATTCGAACCCACCGTTCGCGACGGCAATCTCTTTGGCCGTGGGACTGCGGACGACAAGGGACAAGTCCACATTCATCTGAAGGCCTTTGCGGCGCTTCAGAAGGTCAACGGCAAGCTTCCCATCAACGTGAAAGTTCTCATCGAAGGCGAAGAGGAAGTTGGCAGCGTCAGCCTTTGGGATTACGTCCAAAAGAATAAAGCAAAATTGCAAGCCGACGCGCTCGTCGTCTCCGACACCTCGATGCTCGGGAAAGGCGTACCGTCCATTACGTATGGGCTTCGTGGCCTGAACTACTACCAGATTGAACTGACGGGCCCGGAGCGTGACTTACACTCCGGTGTTTACGGCGGCGCAGTTCCGAATCCCCTCACCATTCTCACGGAGCTTTTCGCCAAGCTGCACGACAAGAACTTTCGCGCCACCGTTCCGGGCTTCTATGACCAAGTTGCCAAGCTTTCTAACGCTGAACGCAAATCTTTGAATTCCCTTCCCTGGAAGAAAAAAGACTTTGAGAAAGCCGTCGGCGCGCCAGGCTATTGTGGCGAAAAGGGCTTCACTACGGTCGAGCGTCTTTGGACGCGCCCGACTCTCGAGTTAAACGGTATCTGGGGCGGCTATCAAGGCGAAGGCGCCAAGACCGTCATTCCATCAAAGGCATTTGCCAAATTTTCGACGCGGCTCGTCCCCAGCCAGAATCCCGGCAAAATCGCGCAACTCGTCGAGAAGCACATTCGAAAGCTGCTTCCGAAAACGGTTCATTGCAAATTCGAGGTCCTAAGCAAAGGAAAGCCGTGGGCCGCTCCGTACCACGATCCGATTTTCCAGAAGGCGCAAGCTGCACTGGAAAAAGGCTTCGGCAAAAAAGCGGTGTTCATCCGCGAAGGCGGCTCAATCCCCTTCGTCACGCAAATGTACGACACCTTCAAAGTGCCATGTGTGCTCCTCGGTTTCGGGTTGCCCGACGAAAATGCCCACGCGCCGGACGAGCACATCGCCCTGGAGAACTATTTTGGCGGCATCAAAGCCGTTGCCCACTTCTACGCCGACCTGGTCAAGTGATAGTGGTGCTGGCGTCCCGGGCGGCCACTATTTCCTGCCTGGGCATTAACTGAAGAATTGCGCCGGAAAGCCCTTTTTACCGGCCTGCGGCCTCCCTGAAATGCTTTCCAGCCGCATTTTTAGCGGGGATTTCCACACCCCCCATCAAAAAACCTCATTTTCCCGGCCTTTTTTTGCGATTTTTACTTGCGTTCCCGGTTTTCCTTGGCTATAGTCCTTCCCGGCACGAGTCTTTCACGCACAAATTGAGGGGTAGCCGACTCGGAGCCTGCTTCGATCACATCGAGGCCTTTCCCGGTGCAACCGGGATGGAAAGTAAAATCAGGAGGATACGCACGAGATGTCCAAGCCACTGAGCAAGACGAAGATCGTTGGGCACATCGCCGAGAAAGTCGGAACTCCGAAGAAAACCGCCGTCATGTTCTTTGACGAGCTTTTCAAGCTCGCCGTCAAGGAAGCCAAGGGCGCCGCAGGCAAATTCGTGATTCCGGGCCTTGGCCGCTTGGTCAAAGCGCACCGCAAGGCGCGCATGGGCCGCAACCCTCAGACGGGCGAGCAGATTAAGATCAAAGCGAAGACCGTGGTCCGTCTGCGCCCGTCGAAAGCGTTGAAAGACGCAGTCCTGAAGTAGCCGTAGTCTTCCGAGACTTTTGGCCCCCGGTTGGCCTGAGCCATCAGGTCAACGGGGGCTTTTCTCTTCTGTGGCTACGACAAACCAGCTTTTCGTTGCTAATGGTTCGTTGTTGGTTCTTGGCAGCCGATGCGGGGGACAAAAGCAGCCTCTCAACAGCGTGGCTGCTCCAAGAGTTTGTCTCAATCTTCTTGAAAACCAAGAACTAAACATTAAAAACTGTCACAGCGTCTTGACGTAAGCCACGACGTCTTTAATCTGCGCGGGTTCCAGCGAATCCTTCATTCCAGGCATTTGCGAGTCGCCGTTTTCAATCCACTTGGTCAGAGATTCCGTTGTCACCTTGTTTCCGTTCACGGTGAATGTTCCGCGCTTGGAGATTCCTTTTAGCCCCGGCCCGATTTTCTTCTCTTCCTTGTCCGCGAAATGACACATGGCGCATTTCTGTTCGAATATTTGCTTGCCTTTCGCCGCCGATCCTCCCGCGGCATGGTTCGCGCTTTTCTTCGGCGCGTCTTGTGCCGCCGGGTCCTGCGCCACCACGGCGCAAGCCAGAGCTAGAGGTGCGATTCCAAGTAGTAGAAGATTCCGCCTCACGATTCCTCTCCTTCGTCTCCGCAAAATTAGGTTACCGGCGATCCCGGACCGGCTTCGTTCCCGAACTCACTCATTTTCTCTGTTTGCCATGCGAATTTCCACTCGCGGCTACACCGCGCCACGAGTACAATCGTGCCACCGGCAAAAGGTACAGGTTCCTTCTGTGCACGTCCATGTCTTTCGTACTTTTGACCCTTGCAAATCGTTGTGCTAACTATGGCTCATGAGCATGGAGACCCTCACGCGCGCGTGGGAAATCCTGCAGGACGCCTACCAGGCACAAATGGAAGGCGATTACGATCGCGCCGTCGAACTTTACCAATCTTCACTCGAAATGCATCCCACCGCCGAAGCTCACACTTTTCTCGGCTGGACTTACCATTTTCAGGGCCGCATTGACGAGGCCATTGCTGAATGCAAGCGCGCCATTGAGATCGACCCCGACTTTGGCAATCCCTACAACGACATTGGCGCCTACTTGATCGAGCAAGAGCGCTACGATGAGGCGATTCCCTGGCTTGAGCGCGCCACCGAAGCGCGCCGCTACGAACCACGGCATTTCCCCCATTACAATCTGGGCCGCGCTTACTTGGGAAAAGAGATGTACTCGAACGCCATGCGCTGCTTCCAGGAAGCCCTCCAAATCGAGCCTCGCTATTCCCTCGCCCGCCAGGCCCTCGCCTCCCTCCGCCGCATGGTCAACTAAGCGCGAATTCCTATTCCTTTTGTAGGGGCCGGGCTTCAGCCCTGCTCTTTTCTTCCCGGCCAGCGGCAATCAAGCAGACAACTCTTTAGCGCTTGGCTTAACCACGCGGTCATAAATCCACAACAGCAGGGTCGTGACCAGCCCCACGCCGGAGATCACCCACCACGCACGCTGCGGCTGGTGCGCCACTTCCGCGAATTGATGCATCACGCGCCCCCCAAACCATCCTCCTTGCTGAATGATTTCGCCCAGCGCAAGGACCAGGATGGAGAACACCGCTCCGGGAATAGTCGGGCGATACGCAATGATGAGCCAGGACACGGAAGACACCAGCGTTCCAAGAATCACCGCATGAAACGCCGGAATTCCGCGCAACAGGTAATTTACAAGAAGCGTGAAGCAGATGACCGCGAGGCCATCGGTAATCAGGATGATCTCCACGTCGGCGTGCGCGTCGATATAGCCCTGAATGTAACCCGGAAGCGAGATATATTGCTGCCAAAAAACGACCCAGTAGCCCGTGAAAATGAGCAGAAACAGCATGAACTTTGGATTCGAGAGAACTGTAAGAAAATTCCGCAATGTTGCAAGAAGGCTCGGGGCTGGTGCGCCATCTGCTCGGTGAGGCTCCCTGAAGAAAAACAGGACGCCAAAAAACATGGCGAAGACGCTGAACGCTGCAACACGGAAGACATTCTCAACCCCGAGATGCCGATGTGCCCAGGAAGCAACATAAGGCCCTGCGGCTCCGCCAATATTCACCATCGTGTAGTAAATCGAATAGCCGATAGAGCGAACATTTTCCTTGGAGGCGCTGGCCGTCGTGCCTACAACGCACGGCTTCACCAGCGAAATCCCAAGCGCGGGAAGAATCAGGACGCATCCCACAAAAAAGCTCATGGGCATTGCGTTGCGAATGAGAGCCAGCCATGGCGCCCCAATAGAGCCGATTAGGAAATAAGCGACGGCGAGAATAAGGTAAGCAAGAGAAAGAGCGCGTCGAAATCCCAGCTTATCTGCCACCGCTCCGCCGAATATCGCCAAAAACCAAACCATGCCGCCAAAAATCCCCGTCAGCGTCCCGGTTTGTTCTGTGGAGAAATTTAGCTTTCCCTGTAGATACAGCGCCAGCGAAGCAAATGCCCCGTAATACGAGAGGCGCTCGAAGATTTCGCTGATATTAGCCACCCAGAATGGCCGCTCGAACCCCTCGCGGATCTCCTTCAGCCTTTGCCCGAAGCTCATGACGCCTCCCAGCTGCGCGCCGGGATAATAGACGAGCACGCCATGAAAATAAAGGAAGTAAAGGAGTTAGCTTGGATTTGATTTCCCCTTGCCTCGGCCACGAATTTTGTCCTCGTATCTGACTGCAAACAAACGGCTTATTATTAACTTGACAATAATCCATTTTGTGATACAAGTGTTGGTACGGTAATCAGTTATCTTTGGCATACGAGCTCATGCGCACCCGCCGCGCGGTCCTTCTCACCCCTCCTTTGCAAACGTCCGCCTCTCCCAAAAATCACTTAAGTCCTTTCCTTGCCACAGATCCGAAAAAACAACCCGTAAGTCCAATCATTGCCACACTTCCAAAAACCCCCTCCTGTAAGCCCTTTGTTTGCCACACTTGCGGACCCCTCCCCCCGTTCGACACCCGTTTCGGCACCCCACTTCGTTCCTTCTCTCGCCATTTGGCGGCGGCACTCGCTGCCTCTATCAAAACTCGCGGGCTGGATTCAACTGTTTGGCTAAACCCTTTAGAATGCGTAGTTTTACGATTTTCGCGCGCTAAGTCCTTTAGAATGCGCAGTTACAAGAAAAAGTGGGGGGAGGTCTTATGATGTCGAACCGGTACCCTGCGGGAGGATGATGCGGAAAATCCAACCTGCAATTGGCTTGGCGGTGCTCTTGGGTATGACGGTAGCAACAGCGCCTCCGGCAAAGGCACAGGAGGCGATGGCCCCCACCCAAGAAGACCTTGCCGCGATCACCGAGCGCGGCAGGCTGCTCTATGAATATGACCAGGCGGCCTGGCATGCCGGCGATGCCGTGCAGATGGCGAATCCCAAAAACGTCGAAGGGCAGCGCTACATCGCCAAGAAAGAAGCCGGCAAGTGGACCGTGATCTTCGGGAAATTGAATGCGGATCACAGCCGGTTCGGAATTTCTTACCAAGCGGATGAGCAGGCGACGCTGCGGCAGTTTGCCGTGCGCCAGGAACCGGCCGAACGCCAAGACGAGGGACTTTTTCTGTATGCCGCACGGGCCATCGAAGTAGCAATGAAAGATTTTGGCGCAGCGAACCGGCCGTACAACGTCGCGGTTCTGACGGGACCTGCGGAGCGACTGTACGTATACCTCTATCCGGCGCAAATCAACCCGCGCGTTTACCCCCTGGGAGGCGATGTGCGGTACCTGGTGAGCCCCGACGGAACAAGAGTTCTGGAGAAGCGCCAAATGCACAAATCCATCCTTGAAACTACTCCGCAGTCTGGGAAGAAAACTGTTGCAGGATTCCACACGCACGTTTTGAGCGATCTGCCGGAAGACACGGATGTATTTCACGTGCTCTCTCAGGATCCGCCCCTGCCGGAATTTTTGGGAACGCCTCACTTCACCTATCAGGTGAAGACGGATGGGACCATTCAGATTGAAGAAAAGAGGAAACGCAAGAAATAGCGCCTTAGTGTTGTCTATGCAGACGCCATTGTCATCTGCCAGACGTGGTGCAAAGGATGCGGGTGTGGCCTCAACCATAGTTTCTTTTCCGCGTCCCGCTATTCGGGTTTAAGCTATGCAGGCACAAAATTCACGACAACCATTCCTCAGGAGTTCAACATGAGAGTCCAGCGTGAGTGTGTTTTGTTTTTCGGCAGTCCTCTTGTTGTTTCCTCTCCTCAACGAACGCCACGGGCCGGAATTCCTTCGTCGCTCGAGCCCATGCTCGGGCTTATCGGAGCTCTGCTTTTGGCGGCAACGCTTTTCACTATGAGTGTCCCTGGCGCTGGCGCCCAGACGGGTCCAAACTCTGATCCCAACTACGTCGCTCTGCGCAATATCACGCTGGGGAGTGAAGCTGTCAGTGTCACGAATTTCAGTTTGAAGCGCGACGCGGGCACGTTTCATTTGAATTCGGGCACCGTTTGCTTTGTCCCTTCTGTAAACGGAAAAGTAACCGGCGCGGTGTTCGTCGGCGAAGGCAACTTCGTTCTCAATCCTCCCACGGAAACAGAGCGCAAAAGCCTGAAGTATCTGACCAAGGAAGATGAATTCAGCGAAAAATTCGAGCGGCTGGTCCTGCGCTTTACCGATTCCACCTACGATGAAATCAAGAAAGGAGGCACTGCGGCTTCCGGCGGCTGCGACGCTGGGCTTCTGAAGGACAGTCAGAATACCACTCGTCACAAAATGAAGCACAATCTGGAAGCGGAGATCCTGCAAGAAGTCCTCAGCCCGGAACCAAGAGGTCTTTTCTGGGCGTTCATTCACGGCAAGCACTACAACGACAAGGAGATTTATTCTCTCGACCCAAACGCCAACTCGGATCAAGTGGATTTTTGGACCTACGATGAGAACAAGTGGGGTAACTGGGCCTCCTTCAACTACACCGAGCCCCATGCGCGAGGAACGGTCGGCAGCGTTGTTCGCATGGATCATCACGCGCTCGATACGACGCTGGAAAAAAGCGGCGCACTTTCCGGGAAGGCCACGACAACCTTTATTTCACTGCGCAATGGCCTGCGCATGGTGCCTCTCTCCTTGTTCCACACCCTCCGCGTGCAGTCCGTGACCACAGACGGCCAGCCCCTTTCTTTCATCCAGGAAGACAAAAATGACGACGCGGACTTTGCGGTGATTCTCCCCAAACCGTTGGCTGCCGGCGAAAAGTTCTCTATCACGACAACCTATAGCGGGAAGGAAGCCGTGAGCAATGAAGGCGGCGGGAATTACTTCCCCATCGCGCGCGATGATTGGTATCCCAATAGCATCAACCCGGGCCTGGGTGAATACGCTTCCTATGACATGACGTTTCATATTCCCAAGGGCATGAAGATCGCCGCCACGGGCGCGCTGGTCAGCGAGTCCAACGAAGGCGGGCAGAACGTCAGCGTGTGGAAGAGTGAAACTCCGCAAACGGTGGCTGGCTTCAGTTATGGCAGGTTTAAGGTGGAGGAAGCCAAGCTCACCAAGCCGGAGATATCCATCAGGTCTTTCGCGAACGAAGAATCACCCAACTGGGTGCAGGCGCTGCAACAGGCTACTAGTAGCACTCTGCCCGGCGAGAGCCCCATGACTGGGGTGGCCTTGGGAACCATGAGCACGACTTCCCTCAACAAAAAAGCCCTTGCCGAAGGCGAACTTGCCGAGCAACTTTACTCGGACTATTTCGGCCCTTCGTTGTTTACGCACCTGGAACTGACCCAACAGACCGCCTGCAACTTCGGGCAATCCTGGCCCGGGCTCGTCTGGATTCCCATCTGCTACTACTTCGACACAACCGTTCGTCATCAGTTGGGGATGGACTGGGGCGACCGCGGCTACTGGAAGGTGGTAACGCCGCACGAAGTGGCGCATCAATGGTGGGGGCACACTGTAGGATTCAATTCGGGCCGCGATCAGTGGATGAGCGAAGGCTTCGCGGATATGTCCGCTTCTCTTTATCTCAGCATGATCGAAAAGGATCCTAAAAAGTTCCTTACGTTCTGGAATGACGAACGTGAGTTGCTGCTGGAGCGCAACGCGCAAGGATTTCGCGCCATCGACGCGGGGCCCTTGACCATGGGCTATCGCGCGGGAAATTCCCGCACCGGCGGCGGCATTACGCGGCGGCTCATTTATCCGAAGGGCGCTTACGTGCTGTACATGATTCGCATGATGATGCACGACAACCGCGATGGAGATAAGCAGTTCAAGGAGGCCATGCAGGATTTCGTTAACACCTACCGGGGCAAAGCGGCCACGACTGAAGACTTCAAGGCAATCGTCGAAAAGCACATGAACCCGGACATGGACGCCGAGGGAAATCACAAGATGGACTGGTTCTTCAACGAATATGTTTATGGCACGCAGCTCCCGAGCTACAAGACGGACTACTCGTTTGATGCGGCGCCGGACGGCACTATCACTATGAACTTGAACGTCGCGCAGTCCGGGGTAGATGACAAGTTCCGAATGGTCGTGCCGGTTTACCTCGAACTGGCTGATGCAAGAATTGCTTTCCTTGGGAGATTGCGCATAGCCGGAAATAATTCCGGGACGGCCAAGGTTCCCCTGAAGGGGCTGAAGGACAAACCACGCCGTGCGATGGTGAACTACTACGACGACGTGCTTGCATCCCCCAACTAGCTCGCATTTCATTGCTGCCTTGCTCCTGCGGGCTGCCAATTTGCCGGCAGCGTCAGAAAAGGGCGGAGTGGAAGGCGAGCGAAGCGGGAATGTGAGCTGCGAAGTAGCCGGGGTCATGGCGGCCGGGATAAATGTGGAATTCGTGGGCGATTTTGCGCGGCGCTAAAATCTTGTCGAGCGCGGTAGCGCCCCCGTCGAAGCCGTAATCGTCCTGATCGCCGCAATCGAAATAAATTTTCAGCCCGGCGAGATTCGCGGAACGCGCCAGGGTAAGCGGGCTGTTGGCATTCCAAAACGCGATGTCCGGAGGAATTCCGAAAACTCCGCCGAGAATGCGAGAGCGTGGAGATTGCGGCGTACTGACGAAAGCAGGGAGTTTTTCAATCAGCGCGGCGCTATGCGCGCTGACGGAGGTGAAAAGTTGAGGATGGCGGAAAGCGAGATGCAGCGCGCCGTAGCCGCCCATCGAGACCCCGGAAATGGCGCGGTTCGCCCGGCCTGGTGACGCGCGATATTTTTTCTCGATGAACGGGAAAAATTCCCGCAGCAGAAAATCTTCGTAGCGGACTTTTCCGTCCCTGGAATTAATGTAGAAGCTCGCGCCTCCCGCAGGAGTGGCAATCAAAAATTCCTTCAACTCGCCGCGCTCGCGCTGGTCTTCCACGAGATTCCAAAGGCCCGAATGCACGAAGAACTGTTCGTTGTCGCCAAGTCCGTGCAGTTCGTACAGGATGGGAAAGCGCTTCGTTTTGTCGGCATCGAATGAAGCCGGAAGCACGACACAGTAGGGAACGCTGCGGGCAAGTATTTTGCTGGGGACGGAGTTGCATTCGACGCGCCCGGAAGCAAGAGAAGACGGGATGTAAAGGACGTAAAGGAAGCAGAGGAGGTAAAGGAAAATACCCTGACTACGCCTCAATCGAGGCAACATTCCAAAGAGCAGAGGCGCTTTCCATGAAGAAAGGCGAAGAGTCACGACAATATTCTACTCATAGCGGAGGGCTTGGACGGGATCGAGGCGGGCGGCGCGCGACGCGGGGTAGAGGCCGGCGGCCAGGCTGACGCCCACGGCGAACAAAATGCTGAGCAGAACTAGCCACCAAGGAACCGATGAAATGTCCACGCTGGAAAGATTCTGGCTGTGCAAATAGACGTTGGTACCGAAAGCAATCGTACGGCCGATCAGCCAACCGATAACGGTACCGACAATACCGCCGACGAGACCCATGACCGCGGCTTCGACGAAGAAAAGCTGTTTCACGTCGCGGTCGGCGGCGCCGAGCGCTTTCAGGACACCGATTTCGCGACGGCGCTCGAGGACAGCCATGACGAGTGTATTGACGATCCCGAGCGTGGCGACAGCAAGAGCCACACTGCTAAAGATAACGAGAAGAATGTCCAAGACCTTAAAAAAACCACGCAGAGTCTTAGAGATGTCGAGAAGCGAGAAGGCGCTGAAGCCAAGATCTTTGAGTTTGGCTTCGGTGGCTTCCACGAGCGACGGGCTTTTCACGCGAACGGTGAGGCTTGAGTAAGAGGGCTTGTCGCTGGAAGAACCGCGCAGAATGTCGCGCAGGTCATTGACCTGTGCGGCGCGCAAGGTTTCCGCAATCGTAAGAGGAATGAGCAAGCGGCCATTGCCAAAACCGCCGAAGCCGGAGGCAGGCTCGGTTTCAACGACGCCGATAATGACGAAATGCTTTTCCTTGGGAACCACAGAGAATCCGCCGGAACCCGCGGCATCGCCTCCCTGCGCGCCGAGCGACTGGCGTTCAGCGTAGCGAAGAATTAAATCTTTGCCAATCAGCGAAGAGGTTTGCGGATTCAGCTCTTTCGCAAATTCGGCTTGCAGAATGGCTTCGTCGGCGTTCGCCGAAGAGAAAAAATGGCCCTGCATGCCGTCAAAAGCGCCGCTGACTTTCGAAGACTCCGGCATGCCCGCAACCATCGTGGCATAGGGCTTGCCGTCGTAGCGCACCTCGGTGAAGAAGCGGATTTGCGGATAAACCTCGACGACGTTGGGCATGCGGGAGATTTCCGCGCGCGCGTCGGCATCGAGCAAACGAGCTTTTGCGTCCGGAGTGCGCGTGGCGGGAGGGCCAGCGCCAGGCCCGCGCAAATTGGTTTTGGGCGTGACAAAAATCGAGTCAAAGAGCCCGCTCCTGGCAAGACGGCTGGTGGCAAGCTGCTGGAGGCCGACGCCGAGGGAGAGCATGGCCACAAGCGAGGCCACGCCAACGGCCACGCCCAGAGTTGTGAGCGAATTGCGCAAAACGGCTTCGCGCAAATTGCGGAAAGCGAGATCGCTGAGGTCGCGGAGCTTCATCG
This sequence comes from Acidobacteriota bacterium, assembly GCA_003224105.1. Taxonomy (GTDB): domain Bacteria; phylum Acidobacteriota; class Terriglobia; order Acidiferrales; family UBA7541; genus Acidiferrum. Next base: position 28,314 of record QHYL01000413.1, read on the forward strand.
CGCGGCTCCATTGGAAAGGAGTTTGCCGTCGCCCATGACGGCGAGACGATCGGCGAAACGTTCAGCAAGAATGCGCTCGTGCGTGACCATGACGATGGTCATGCCGGGATTTTTCTGGATTTCACGAAGCAGCGTGAGGATGGCTTCACCGGTGGCGCTGTCCAGGTTGCCGGTGGGCTCATCGGCGAGAAGAATTTTCGGGCGATTGACCAGAGCGCGGGCAACGGCTGTGCGCTGCTGCTCGCCCCCGGAGAGTTCGCTGGGACGATGTCCGATGCGCTTTTCGAGCCCGACGCGCTGGAGCGCTTCGCGGACGCGGGTGGCACGCTCGGAGCGGTCGACTTCGGCGAGGCGAAGTGGGAGCTCGACGTTTTCTTCCAGCGTCATGCGCGGAAGAAGATTGAAGGATTGAAAAACCATGCCGACGGTTTGCCGGCGGTAACGGGCGAGCGCGAGGGAAGACATTTTCGAGAGGTCATTTCCCTGCGCGATGACGGCCCCGGTGCTGGGGCGGTCGAGACCGGCGATCAGGTTAAGGAGCGTGGATTTCCCTGAGCCGGAGCTGCCTAGGAGGGCGAGGAATTCACCGGATGGGATGGTGAGGGAGACGTCGTTGACGGCACGAATGACGGATTCGCCCATGGTGTATTGACGGGAGACAGATTCCAGGCGGATGGCGGGAGGAAGCTCGGTCATAAGTTGTTTGGTCCATTCATGATACGACGGTAAGGGCGCGGAAATTTCAGGAAAGTTGGATGCCAGATGGGCGTTGAGGGGACTTGTTAAAAGGGAGCAGCGAAGGCGCGAATCCGGAATAGAATGCGGGCGCACAAGGAGAAGCGATGAAAAGAGTGTGCGTTGGACTGACCGTGGCGCTGTTGCTGGGCGGCGGGATTGCGGCGCAAAAACCGCCGCTGCTGCCGGAAAAGGATGTGGCGGCGCTGGCGAATGAATTGAGCGGGGAGGCGGCGAAGAGAAATCTCGAAGGGATTGCGCGGTTTCACCGGCAGCGCGGGTCGCAAGGGTTTCATGCCGCGGCAGAATTGGTGGCGGAGCGGCTGCGGGCGTATGGCTTGAGCGATGTGGCGATTCTTCAGTTTCCGGCGGATGGAAAGATTTTCTATGGAACACAGAGGTCGCGCCCAGCGTGGGATGCGGAAAAGGGAGAGTTGTGGGAGGTGCTACCAGAGATCGTTAGTTGTGAAGAGGCGCAGGGAAAGAAGCCAATAACAGACGCGGAACAGCAAAAGGCGCATCCAGGTGTGATGACGGCGTGCGATGCAGTCGTGAACAAAGACGCAAAACTGCTGGCCAGTTATGAAGCGGAGCCGATTGTGCTGGCCGAGGACAGCGAAAGCGCGGATGTGACAGCGGAGCTGGTGGACGTGGGCGAGGGTACGAACGAGAGCGATTATGCTGGGAAAGGTATGAAGGGGAGAATTGTGCTTGCGAGCGCGCAGCCGGGAGCGGTGCAGGACTT
>QHYL01000414.1 GCA_003224105.1 Acidobacteriota bacterium
TATTCCGATCAATTGCTTGACGATTTGAAGCAGCTCGAAGGTGGATGGCCAGAGCGTGTCATCCTGATGCAGCAAAATTGGATCGGCAAATCGGAAGGCGCGAAAGTAAGATTTGCCGTAGCCGGTGCGGCGGGGGCTGGCCCGATTGAGATTTTCACGACGCGCATTGACACGATTTACGGGGCGACGGCGATCATTCTTGCGCCCGCGCATCCGCTCGTGACCAAGCTTCTCGAAGGTTCGCCCACACGCGCCGAAACGGAGCCGAAGCTGGCCAAGATGCGCCAAACCTCGGTCAAGACCGAAGATCTGGCGACCATGGAGAAGGAAGGCTTCTTCACCGGACGCTATGCAATTAATCCCTTCAACGACGAAAAGATTCCCATCTGGGTCGGGAATTTCGTGCTGATGGAGTACGGCACGGGCGCAATTATGGCGGTCCCAGCGCACGATCAGCGTGACCTGGAGTTTTGCCAGAAATATAAACTGCCAGTGCGCGTCGTAGTGCAACCTCTCGAAGGCGAGCTCGCTCCGGACGCAATGGACACCGCGTTCGACGAGCACATGCAGGGAAAGCTCGTAAACTCCGGCCCGTTCAACGGGCTTTCGCCTATAGAGGCCATCCCGAAGATGGCGGCGTTCGCGGAACAAAAGGGATTCGGCAAAGCGGAAACGATCTACCGGCTGCGCGATTGGGGGATCTCCCGCCAGCGCTACTGGGGAACGCCCATCCCGGTCATCTATTGCCCCAAAGACGGCATGGTCCCCGTTTCAGACAAGGATTTGCCGGTGCTGCTTCCGCCAAATCCCAGACTCACCGGCGAAGGCGAATCGCCTCTCGCTGGGACGCCTGAGTTTGTAAATACGACCTGTCCGAAGTGCGGCGGCCCGGCGCGGCGCGAGACGGACACCATGGACACTTTCGTGGACTCGTCGTGGTATTTCTACCGTTACTGCGATCCCCGCAACGACAAAGTGCCTTACGATTCCGCAAAAGTCGCCTACTGGTTTCCCATTGATCAGTACATCGGCGGCATCACGCACGCGATTCTGCACCTGTTGTATTCACGCTTCTGGTGCAAGGTGATGCGCGATCTGGGATTGGTCAAGCACGATGAACCGATCGCGCGTCTGTTTACGCAAGGCATGGTGCAAAAGGGCGGAGTAGCCATGTCGAAGTCGCGTGGCAACGTCGTCGGCGCGGAAGAAATGGCGCAGAAGTACGGCGCGGATACCGGCCGGCTCTACACACTTTTCGCCGCTCCTCCGGAAAAGGATTTGGAGTGGAGCGAGGAAAGCATTGAGGGCTCGTGGCGTTTTCTAAACCGCGTGTACCGCCTTATCGAGCGCCACGCGAACGCGGTCCTCGCGGTGAAAGATGGAAAAGTGGACGCGGCTGCCGCGTCGCTGAAGGAAAGGACACTCCTGCGCAAAGTGCATCAGACGCTGCGCCGTGTGACCAGCGACTTCGAGACGCGTTGGCACTTTAATTCCGCGATTGCTTTGATCATGGAGCTGACCAACGATATCTACGCGCAGGAGCCGCTCGAACAAGGCGTTCGTCCGGAAGTCCGCAAGGAAGTCCTAGAGCTGCTGACACTGATGCTTGCCCCCATGACTCCGCATCTGGCGGAAGAGCTTTGGGAGATGATGGGGCACACCGAAGGCTTGTGGAAAGCAAGATGGCCTTCGTTCAACCAGAAACTCGCGCGCGAAGACGAGGTGGAAATTCCAGTCCAGGTGAATGGACGCGTGAGAGGCAAGGTCAAGGTCCCGCCAGGATCTACGGAGCCCGAGGTAGTTCGCGTGGCGCTGCTGCTTCCGGCTGTCGCGCAGCACATTAACGGAAAGCGCGTCGTGAGGCAGATTTATGTGCCGGACAAAATGCTCAATCTGGTCGTGGCATGATGGGGTGCAGCTCTTGTGGTGGCGGGTCTTTTAGCCCGCGCTTTTTCTTTTCCCCGAGTTAGTCTAGGAGGCAGCATGGCGGAAGGCGCGGCAAAGCAAGTTGCAGAGCGCGGGCAGGGAGGCAGGATGAAGGCGGAACTCGGCGGAGTGGTAGTGCTCGACTTCGGCGGGCAATACACGCAATTGATTGCGCGCCGCATCCGCGAACAACAGGTTTTCTCCGCGGTCCTGCCGTGCACCGCGCCGGTCGAGGAGATTCAAAGGTTCGAGCCGGCGGGAATCGTCTTGTCTGGCGGGCCCAGCTCTGTTTATGACTCCGATGCGCCGAAATGCGACCCGAAGGTGCTGGCCCTCGGAATCCCTGTTCTTGGAATCTGCTACGGCATGCAATGGATTACGCACACGCTCGGCGGCAAAGTCGAAAAAGCCGAGCGTCGAGAATATGGCCGCGCGCAATTGAAAGTCGACTGCGCGGGTGGACCAGAAAGCTCGCCGCTCTTCGCTGGGGCGCCCTCAGCTCTACGCATTTGGAATAGCCATGGCGACCACGTGCGCGCTCTTCCCGCAGGGTTTCGTGCTCTCGGGCACACCGAAAATGCCGTCGCCGCCATGGAGGATTGCAAAAGGAAGATCTACGCGACCCAGTTTCATGTGGAAGTAAAGCACACCGACCGCGGCACCGAGTTGCTGAGGAATTTTCTGTTCAACGTCTGCAAGGCCGAGCCGAAATGGAGCGGCGCGGCCTTCATCGAAGAAACCGTCGAAGCAATTCGCACGAAAGTGGGGAGCAAACGGGCGATATGCGCGCTGAGCGGCGGCGTGGACTCGACGGTGGCCGCCGTCCTGGTGCACCGCGCCATGGGCGATCGGCTCACTAACATTTTTGTGAACACCGGGCTGCTTCGAAAGAATGAATTTGAAACAACGCTGGAAATGTTGCGCGACCGGCTGAAGTTGCACGTCATTGGAGTGGACGCTTCCGACCGCTTTCTAGCTCAATTAAAAGGAATCACCGATCCGGAAGAGAAGCGTCGCCGCATCGGCAGAGAATTCATCGCTGTTTTTGCCGAGCAGGCTCAGAAACTGCAGGCCGGCGAAGCCCATGGCGAAATTGCCTACTTGGTGCAGGGAACCTTGTACCCTGATGTGATTGAGTCCGTGTCTGTGAAAGGCCCGTCGGCGACCATCAAGACCCATCACAATGTCGGCGGCTTGCCGGAAGAGATGCCTTTCGCGCTGATTGAACCGCTGCGCGACCTCTTCAAGGATGAAGTCCGCCGGATTGGGAAGGAACTGGGCCTGCCGTCCGAGGTCCTGGTGAAACATCCGTTTCCCGGGCCTGGACTCGCGGTCCGCCTGCTTGGCGAGGTCAGCCGTACCCATCTGGTTACCCTCCGGGAGGCAGACGCGATTGTCGTTGAGGAGATTCGAAAGGCCGGGCTGTATGAAAAAGTATGGCAAGCCTTTGCCGTGCTGCTTCCAATCCGCAGCGTGGGAGTAATGGGTGACTTCCGGACCTACGGGTTGACCGTGGCTGTGCGCGTGGTGGAGTCGGACGACGCCATGACTGCGGACTGGGTGAAGTTGCCCGCGGACGTCCTCGAGCGGATCTCAACAAGGATTGTTAACGAAGTCCCGGGAGTCACTCGAGTCGTTTATGACGTAAGCTCCAAGCCGCCCGGCACGATAGAATGGGAGTAGACGCGGATGCCCTTAAATGGGCCATTCGTTCCGAAGAAATCCGTTCTGAAGGGAAGATCGCTAAGAGATACATCTGGCGGAAGGAGAACGCGTGCAAAAAAACTCCCCTCCTCCTCCGTCGTTCGTACGTCCAAACTAAATGGGGCAACCGAGGTTGCGGAACTACCGGTTCGCCATTTTCTGGGCCATGTACAAAATCAGCTTGCGGTCGCCTTCTTCCGCCTTGCTCAGCAAGCGGCGAAGCTTGTTGAGAAAGCGTGCTTCTTTGCCGACGCTGCCCCACGCGATGTCGTCGGACGACTTGCGCTTGGGAAGATTCGGCAATTGCGGCGGTTCTTCACCGTCATAAAAGAGTTGATAGAGTGGCACCTCGAGGGCACGTGCCAGCTTCTCAAGTGTTTCGATCGCGGGAACGGTATGGCCATTCTCCACGCGCGAAATGTAGCACCGAAGCAGGCCTGTTCGCTTCTCGATGTCGCCCTGGGAAAGCTTCTTTTCTTCGCGCAACGCGCGAAGACGATCACCGATAATCATGAAGGTATTATTCCATAACGTTAAGAGAAGAAGCAAGGGGAACTTTTTCAGCGTCAAAGCGAAACAGATGATGCGGTGCAGGTCAATCCGGGGATAATAAGCGTAACCAAAAATCTATGGCACACGTCCCAAAAGCAGGGCCCTTGGATGCCCCCTCCCCAGCGAAGTCCGGCCCGGTGAAGTCCGGAAAGAGCCGGGCTGCTCTCGCGGTGGAGGCTGCGGACGACCGCGAACTGGTGCGGCGGGCTCAGCGCGAGGACAAAGAGGCATTCGAGGAGCTGATCCGGCGGCATCAGCATCGCGTTTTTGCTGTAGCCGGAGGGATCCTAAAGCGGCGCGAAGACGTGGAGGACATCGCGCAGCAGGTGTTCGTAAAAGCGTACTTCTCGCTGAAGCGCTTCGATCAGCGGGCGGCACTCAGCACTTGGCTCTACAAGATTACGGTGAATGAATGCTGGGACATGCTGAGAAAGAAGAAGGTTCGCCCCTTGGTATACGAGGCGGACTTGAGCGAAGAGCAGGCGCGGCAGGTTATTAGTTCGGCGGAGAAAGGCAAGGAGCATCCCGACATCAGCGAAAGGCTGGAGTTGAGGCAGCGCGTCGACCGTTTGTTGGAAGGATTGGATGAAAGAGATCGCCTGATGCTGATCTTGAAAGAAGTGGAAGGATTCTCGATCGAGGAGATTGCTGAAGTCTTGGACCTGAATGCGAATACGGTGAAAGTAAGGCTTTTCCGGGCACGGCGTCGCGTGGTAAGTCAGGCTAAGGCGCGCGAGGGTTGAAAAAGCAAGACCCGGCAGTCAGGAGGCTGGGATGTGGGACATGCTGAAAGAGAAAAACGAATGTAAGAGATTCCGCGACGGTCTCGAAGAAGCCGCGGCAAAACTTGAAGAGGCCATGCGTGTCGAAGGCTTGATAGAGCTTTTGCCCGAAGAGCAGCGCGAGCACTTTGCCGCGTGCGCCGGCTGCCGGGAAGCTGCGAACGACCTCATCAGAATGAAGACGCTCTTCAGAGGGACCGCTAGTTTCGCTGCCGAAGAACGGCCCTGGTTCGCGTCGCGCGTCATGGCCGCTATTGCCTCGCGCGAAAGAGAGCTTGCGGAGCGCGTGACCGCCTGGACGGAGTTCCCGCGTTTTGCTTCGCGGCTTACCTGGGTTGCGGCAGTCTTGTTGTTGGCGGGCACGACGTGGTTTTACGAAGCCGTGGTGCGCGCCCCCAGCTATGCTCCGACGGGTTCCCAAGAATCCATCTTCGAGGCGCCGCAGCAAACCACTCCGGACGATGTCTTAGTCAGCATGGCGAGTGACCATCCATGAGTCAAACCATGAACGAGACGCCGGCAACCCGCAAAGCGGCCATCTGGGTGGTCATCGTATTTCTGCTGGGGGTAGTTGCCGGCGGCATGCTCGGCTATGGATATGCCCATCATTCTGTGGCAGCCGCTAGCAGGCCGCTGCCCGAGGCGGAGCGACGCGCTCGGCGGATCGAGCAAATGACGAAAGATCTGGGACTCTCCGGAGAGCAAGCGAAGCAGTTGGATTCCATTCTTCTGGAATGGCATGGCGAGGCCAAAACGATTCACGACCAGTCCGAAGCGCAAGTCGAGGAATTGCGGAAGAAAGGCCGCGACCAGATTCGCGCGGTTCTTACGCCGGAGCAAAAGCCGAAATTTGAAGAGTTCCTCGCCAAGCTGGACGCCGAAAGAAAACACAACGCCCCGAGATAATTCATTGCCGTTTCAGCATCCGCTCAGGCCTCAGTAAAGTCCCCCTTCCAAAGTCAGACCTTAACAATCAGTTTGCCGGTGTTGCCGCCGGTGAAGAGCATGTTGATGGCGTCGGGAACCCTCTCCAAGCCTTCTACGATAGTCTCGTGATCCTTGATCTTACCGAACATCTTCCATTGGCCAAGCTGTGTGGCCGCTTCCATGAATCGCGGCGCGTAGTCGAGGATAATGAAGCCCTCGACACGCAGCCGCTTTACCAGCACGGTGCCGAAGCTCGCCAGGCTGGGATCTTCCTTCGTATAGCCGGAAATCAACCCGCAGAGAATTACGCGCCCGTGCAAATTCATGAGATCGAGGACCGCGTTCATGATTTCGCCGCCGACATTTTCAAAATCAATGTCGATACCGTTCGGAACAGCAGCAGCCAGCTTCGCCTTCCAGTCCGTGTGCTTGTAATTGACGGCGGCGTCGAATCCTAGTTCTTTCCTTATCCAATTGCATTTTTCATCGGTCCCGGCGATGCCGACCACTCGGCAGCCGCGAATCTTCCCGATTTGCCCGGCGATGCTGCCCGTGGCGCCCGCTGCGGCCGAAACAACGAGCGTTTCGCCTTTCTTCGGCTGCGCGATTTCCATACCGAAGTATGCGGTCAGCCCGTTGATGCCAAGCGTGCCGAGGAACACCGTGTCCGACACGAACGGAATCTTCGGCACTTTCTGGAAGGACTGTTTCACTGAAGAATCAACCACCACGTAGTCTTGCAAGCCTGTGAGGCCTGTGACGCGATCTACTTTTTTGTAATCCGGATGCCGCGATTCGACAATTTCCGCAAAGCCGAATGCGCGCATGACCTCACCGATGGCCACGGCAGGAAGGTAGCTGTCTCCTGCCATCCAGACGCGCATGGTCGGATCAATCGAAAGATACTTGACGCGCGCCAGCGCCTGCCTGTCTTTTAATTCCGGCAGCCGCGCTTCCTTCAGTTGCAAATCACCCGGCGCAAGCATCCCCTTCGGCCGCGATTGCAAAATGAGTTGGCGGTTTACAGTGGTCATCTTCAATTCAGCCGTAGCAAGGCCATGTGGGTGAGATCCTTCGGACATCCTTGTCGGATGTCTCCAGGATGACGATTTGCTGGCCCGCGTCGCCTAGAAAGGAATGTCTTCGTCGGAGATTTCGGGGCCGGCGGCTGGGCTGCCACCACCTCCGCTGTAGCTGTCTTCGGCGGGAGCGGATTGATCGAATTCGTCCCCGCCACGAGGTGCGGCTGTACCTGACCCGCCCGCACCTGCTCCGGCAGCAGCGCCTTCGGCTCGGCCGCCGAGCATGCGGAAATTATTCGCCACAATCTCGAAGCTGGTGCGCTTCTGGCCTTCCTTGTCCTGCCATTCGCGCGATTGAATGCGCCCTTCGATGAAGACGAGCGAGCCTTTCTTCAAATACTGCTGCGCAATTTCGGCCTGTTTGCCCCACACGACAATCTTGTGCCACTCGGTGCGCTTCTGGCGTTCGCCATTACGGTCTTTATAGGATTCATCGGTGGCCAAGGAAAAATTCGCGACGGCTTGGCCGCTTCCGGTGTAGCGCGTTTCAGGATCGCGGCCCAATCGGCCCACGAGAATGACTTTATTAACGGACATGCAAGCCCCCTTAGACGGCGAAGATACCATGCAGCGAACGAAAAGGGAAATTGTGGCGCGTGAGGGCTTAAGGACCGGGGAATAGGGATTACAAAGGCGGCTTTGGTACAGCTTGGAGCCTGTACCAGGGCCAAGACCGCGGCCAAATTGACAAGCGGCTGTAAGCATCCTAAGGTCACCCTTTCCCCGTCGAACATGGAGGAGTGCCCCGTGAAACAAGAAAGATTTGTCCAATCGTTGCATTGGAAAGAGCCCCGTTGGAAAAAACTTGCTCAGTGGGCCGCGGCGCTCGCCGAAATTCTTGCCGTCGCCGGCATTCTTGCGATGGCGTTTACGGCAGGAAACTACATCGCCGCGCAAAGGGCTGCGTTGCAAGCAGCCAATTTTGCCAACGCCCCCGGAATCTTTGAAGGGCATGGAGACGTGGGCACAGTTCTCCACGCGGGCGCCGTGGACTACGACGCCGCGAAGCAAACGTATACGATTGCCGGCAGCGGCGAGAACATGTGGTCCACCAAGGACGCGTTCCAGTTTACGTGGAAGAAGGTGTCCGGGGACATCACGCTGACCGCCGACATTTCGTTCCTCGGCAAAAGCGCGCAAGAGCATCGCAAAGCCGTGCTGATGGTGCGGCAGAGTCTGGACGCTGACTCCGCCTACGCCGACGCGGCGCTCCACGGCAACGGGCTTACTTCGCTGCAATACCGCGACGAAAAAGGCGCAGCCACGCACGAGATTCAAGCCAACGTGTCCGCACCGAAGCGGCTGCGGTTGGTCAAGCGCGGCGCTTACTTCTCAATGTGGCTGTCGGACGAAAACGGGAAGTTCCAACTCTCCAGCGGCTCGACGCGCATCACGCTGCAAGAACCTTTTTACGTCGGCATCGGCGTGTGCAGCCACGACACGAACGTCGTCGAGAAAGCGGTGTTCTCGAACGTGAGCGTCGACGCAAGACCCGAAGCGCCTCGCGCGTCGAGTGACAGCGCCGCAGCGAACACAAGCGCACCCACCACCCTCTACAGCACGCTTGAAGTGATCTCGGTCGATTCGACAGACCGCCGCGTCGTTTACATCGCTCCGGAGCGCTTCGAGGCGCCCAACTGGATGCCGGATGGCAAGCACTTGCTCTTCAATCGCAATGGCCGCATCGAGAAAATTCCGGTGACTGGGGGCACGCCGCAGGTGCTCGACACCGGATTCGCCACGCGCTGCAACAACGATCACCTGATTTCGCCCGATGGCACGCAGTTCGGCATCAGCGACAATTCGCAAGAGGACCATAAGTCTTTCGTCTACATCGTGCCCATCGCCGGCGGAGCACCGCGGCGCATCACGCAGAAATCGCCTTCCTACCTACACGGCTGGTCGCCTGATGGCAAGACGTTGGCTTTCGTCGGCGAGCGCAACGGCGACTTCGACATCTACGCCATTCCCGCAGCGGGCGGGGAAGAGACGCGCCTCACGACCGCGAAAGGCCTGGACGATGGCCCGGAATACACGCGCGACGGCCAGTACATCTACTTCAATTCCGAGCGCACAGGCCACATGCAAATCTGGCGCATGAAACCCGACGGCAACGAACAGGAGCAGGTCACCTTTGGCGAAGACAACGACTGGTTCCCGCACATTTCGTCCGACGGCCAGTGGATGGTCTTCCTCACCTACGACAAGTCCGTGACCGGCCATCCCGAAAACAAAAATGTGTCGCTGCGGCTGATGAGTCTCAAAGATGTAAACTCCACAGCTCCGAATTTCAAAAACGCCAAGATCACCGTGCTCGCGAAGTTGTTTGGAGGCCAGGGGACTATCAATGTCCCATCCTGGTCCCCCGACAGCAAGCAGTTGGCCTTCGTGAGCTATCACTTGGTGACAAAAGAGAGCATGTGAAGCGGAGGGCTGGGCGAGGCGGGGAGCGACGAGCGCGGGCCAAGAAAAACTACAGAACGAGGACTGTCGAAAGAGCGATGGCTAGCGGGAAACGGTGGCCCCGAGTTCTTTGAGCTGGGCGCGGGCGTAGCGATCTTCCTCGCTTCCCGGGAAAAGCTTTGTGATTTCGCGCAGTTCCCGGATGCCGGAAGACTTTTGGCCCAGTGCAATCATCGCGGTGGCGCGGTGAAAACGCGCGGGGGCGAGCTTGAAGCTCTTCGGATAGTTGTTGATGACTTTGTCGTACTCCGAAATGGCCTGCTGATAGTTCTTTTGGCGGTAGTAGATTTCGCCGATGTAGAACTGCGCGTTGGAAGCCAGGTCCGTGCTGCCGTAATACTTCAGGTAGTCCTGGAATTCAGAGCGCGCCAGGTCGTACTTGCCGCTCTGAATGTCCTTCAGTCCATTGGAATAGAGCATATCAGCCGAAGGAGCGGGGCCCGAGGGAGCTGCGGACGCCGGAGAAGTAGACCCGGCGGTTGGCGTAGTGGTGGCCCCTCCCGTGGCGGGAGCGGCCGCGCCGGAAGAAATCTTCGCGTCAAGACCCTGAACGGAGTTCTGCAGATCCACAAGCTGTTGATTGAGCTTGCCGAGACGCGATTTGATTTCCTCGAGGTTGTCCGAGAGCCCCTGCACCTGCGTGGACATGGTTTCCAGGCGCGCGCCGGAGTTGGCCTGCACGTCCTGAACGGACTTCTGCAGCGAAGACATGGTGCCGCTGAGGTGGTTGATGTTGTCGTTGAAGCCGCCAACGATTGTTTTGATCGCCGTATGATCCTGCAGCATTTGCGTGGACATGTCTTTCTGCCCTTGCAGCAGGGACGTGACGTCGCGTTGGAGGTCAATAATTTCCCTGGCGACGGCTTCGACCGGGCGCGGGCCCATGAGGCTTCCACAGATTGCGCCGGCAAGAACGACTGCGCTGAAGATGGCGATGTTACGTATACGCATAAGACCCTCCTGAGGGGGTTTAAAAAATCCGAATCCTAACTGCCGGGAAATCGAGCTCATCGAGGAATCGGAAAAACGTGCGACCTCCACTGTCTCACAGGCTCGAAATAGCCTCCACTCTAATTAAGAGGGCCGCAGGCGGACAAGAGTTTGCCCGGCCTTGCGGCCTTCTTGGTCACGAATCGTTTATGGCCACGGACAGAAGCGAAACGCCTCAGTTGCCCTTGACGAAATGGCCGCGGCGATTCTGCTGCCAGCAGGGCTCGCCGTGCTCCATGCAGAAGGGCTTCTCCTTGCCGAAGCTGACGGTCGTGAGCTGGCCTGCAGAGACGCCCAGCGAAACGAGATATTGTTTCACAGCGGCGGCGCGGCGGTCGCCCAGGCCCAGGTTGTATTCGGTGGATCCGCGTTCATCGCAATGGCCCTCGATGGTCGCTTTCACGGACGGATGAGCCTTGAAGAACTCCGCAGTCGAGGCCAGCGCCTGGCGAGCGTCGGCGCGGATGTCCGCTTTGTCGGTGTCAAAGTAAGCGTCTTGAACTTCTCTGGCCCACAGTTCATCAATGGAAGGCTCCTTCACAGCGGGCGGCGGAGCAGGAGCGCTCACAGAGACCGCCGCGGTCGCGCTGGCAGAGCCCCCGGGACCCGTAGCGGTGATCGTATAAGTCGTCGAGTCGGTAGGCGAAACTTTGGTGGAGCCTTGCGCGTTCACGGCTCCTACTCCCGGGTCAATGGAAAGCTGCGTGGCGTCGGTGGAATTCCAGCTCAGCGTCGAGGATTCGCCTTTGTTGATGGTGGTTGGATTGGCCTGCAACGTCACCGTGGGACGAGCGGGCGGAGGCGGCGCTTCAACCTGTTTTGGTGGCGCTGTCACTTTCTTGTGGCAACCGGAAACAATTAGGAAAGCGCTAAACAATGCGAGCAGTCCAGCGCGATGCGACAATCGCGAAGCCAAATTCATGCAAATCCTCCTGAAACGATGAGTTGAATCCCCGTGTACGCCCCAACAGAGCCACTATCCTAACATCAGCGGGCTGGGTTCGGGCAATGTATCGTAACACGATATATTATAGACAGCCGCAAAACACAAGGAACTGCTAACACAAACCAGAATTTCCAGGGGAGCGATAGGTACTGAAACGACGTCCATTGATGAGATGCAAGGACGGCTCCTCTGGTTCCATGGCGGCGGAAGCATTTTGAAAATCGAATTTGGTTGGCAGACTCAATGCGTGGACCAGTTGGGCGATTCGTTGTGGCCGGTGGTGGTCAACTGGTGCGGCTGAGAGCCGTCGGCGAGCATAGTCCAGATTTGGCGCGTGCCGACGCCGGTCCGTGTGGACTCAAAAACGATGTGGCGGCCGTCGGGCGCCCAACTGGGACGCTCGTTGCGGCCCTGATCGCGGGTTAGCTCAACCAGTTGCCGGGATGAGGCGTCCATGACGTAGATGTCGTAATCGTCGTTCGGGCGTCGCCAACTAAAAGCCAACAACTGGCCGTTGGGGGACCACGCGGGGTCGATGACGTAACCCTTTTCGGGGAGGTCGATTTTCGCCGCGCCGGTACCGTCGGCATTCATCAAGTAGAGCTGAGGAGTGCCGCCGCGGTCGCTGACGAAGGCGATGGTCTGGCCGGTCTTGGGGTTCCAAGTGGGAGACATGTTCGCGCCGCTGGACTGGGTAAGACGCTTGGGACGATTGCAGTTGATGTCGCAAACGTAAAGCTCCGGATTGCTCTGCATGGAAGAAGAAAAAATAATTTGCGTGCCGTCGGGCGACCAGGCTGGAGTGATGTTGGTGCCGGAGAAGCGCGGGAAGGAGATGACCTTCCCAGTGTCCATGGAATACATGCAGATTTGCGCGCTGGTGACACCTTTGTACGGCGCATAGCACGTGAAAGCGATGCGCGAACCGTCGGGTGACCAGCGCGGCGTGAGAGAGATGGAATGAAGGTTGGTGATCTGGTGTTGGTTGGCGCCGTCGTAATCCATCACCCAAATCTCTTTATTGCCATTACCGGTGGCGCGAACGAAGGTAATTTGCGTTTGCGCGATGCTGGGAAGGCCGCCGGAAAGTTTGCTGATGATTTCGTCGGCGAACTGATGAGCGAATTTGCGGACCTGCAAGTCGGTGGGACCGCCCCGATAGACTTTGCCGACGACAGGCGGGGCCGAGGGGTTGCGGACGTCAAAGAGCCAGGCTTGGATAGTGACTTCGGAAGTGGACTCAGTCAGATTGCCGAAGCCGACGTAGTTGGCGTTGGTGGGCTGTTCGATCCAGGCTGGAGCTTTTAACTCTGCGGGGACCGAAACAACCTGAGGAGGATAGAAGCTGGGGCTGGCGAGATCGAGGATGCCGCTGAATTGCAGATCGTCGCGGACGACTTGAGTGAAAAGGGAAGAGTGAGATTTTGCGGCGTCGGAACGAGGTGCGAGATCGGCTACGGCCACGCGAGGCTTGGCTTGGCCAAGGCCTGTGCCGGTGCGAAACCAATCCTGGGCAAAAGCGGGCCGGCTGCTCAGCAAAGCAACAGCGATAAACAACAACTGTCCCAAACATCTTGCGGATTTCAACAATTTCCCCCCTTTAAGTGCTGAAAAAAACCACAACCTTCGAGCGAGAGCGGTTATTGCGTCATCGAGAGATCGAAGTCGAACGTAACGTCCACATAGGATCCCATGTAATCGTTGGGCAAGGGCCGGAGAGCATCAATACTTTGCAGCGCGCGCATGGCGGAATAGTCCATCGACGAGTTGCCGCTGCTTTGAGACACACGAATGTTGGAAATCGAGCCATTGGCATTGATCCGGAAAGTCATGACCGTGTGCGCTTGATGCGCAGCGCGGACGGCTGGCTCGATGGTAGTTTGATCCCAAGACTGCCGAATCCGGGTTCGCACAGCGTCGACATACCACGGGTAGCGACCGCCAAAGTCGCCGCCGCCTTGGCCTATGACTTTGTCACCGGCAGCGGTAGGCCCCGGAGTCGGAGAGTAGCCTGTTGGAATGTTTGGATTGCCACCTTTGCCGGGGATGGCATTGTCTGGTTCGACGGTTTTGTTTTCGAGCGTGCGAGTCTTGCGCGAGGGCGGAAGAGGTTTTTCCTTGTCAAACTTCGGAATCTTGGTGGCGTCGGTTTTGGGCTCGGGCGGGAGCGGCTTGGGGTCTTCTTTGTGAAGACTGTTTGTAGGATCGACGGCCTTGCTCTCGGTCACCGTTTCTTCTCTAGGCATGGGAATGCCGGCAGGGCTGACCAGATTCACCTTCACGCCTCCCAGCTGACCTCCGACGCCGCCCCAGCCAGCCCCCTGGCGGTCAAAATAGGCAGCGCTGAAGACCGCGACAATCAGCAAGCCATGAAAAAAAACGGAGCGAAAGAGGTATTTTTTGAGGCGAAGGTCGTTCGGAATGGCGAGAGCGGTGGCCATATTCCTATTTTACTGCGTTCGTGCGCGCTCCGTCAGGGGCTCGGTGACAATACTGATGTTGTTGATGCCCGAGACGCGCAGCGTGTCGACAACGGAAGCAAAAATGCCAAAGGGAACCTTCTCGTCACAGCGCAGGAAGACGCTCTGCTTTGTATCTTTCAGTTGCGATTTGATTTTCGGCCCCAGCTGGCGAATGTTGATGGGATCGTTGCCCAGGTAAATGCGCTGCGACTTGTCAATACTAACGACCAGGCGATCCTGGCTGATGTCTTTGATCGTCTTGGTCTTGGGGACGTCCACCTCGATACCGGATTGCAGGATGGGCGCGGTGATCATAAAGATGATGAGCAAAACCAGGACCACGTCCACAAACGGGACCATGTTGATTTCGGAGAGCGAAGTTTGCGTTGTTTTGCCGGTTTGCATCTCGGTTTTGCCGCGGCCGGTGGGACGGCCGCAAAAGCTTTAGTTAAATGCTTTCTCGACCTGCGCGGTAACTTCCATGGCGAAATTATCCAAACGCTGCGCCAGGTCGCGAATGTTCTGCAAGAACTGATTATAAAAGATGACCGCGGGAATGGCAGTGGCCAGGCCGGCCGCCGTAGTAATCAGCGCTTCCGCAATGCCGGGCGCGACGGCGCGAAGGCTCGCAGCGCCCGCGCTTCCGAGGCCGGCAAACGCGTCAATAATTCCCCACACCGTTCCGAAGAGGCCGATGAACGGCGTCACGGAGCCGGTGGTAGCGAGCCACGACATACCCTTTTCGACGCGGCGCACTTCTTCGGCGGCAGCGAGTTGCATGTTGACCGTGACGGCCGACAGACTTTTCAATTTGGGCGGGTGCGGATTCGGGGAAATCCCGCCCACTTGCATCTGGAGCTCACGGTAGCCTGCCGAATAGACATTGGCGAACGGCGAGCCCGAGGACGCCAGCGCCTGCGGATTGGCGACGCCGTGGGCGCCCCGAAAATTCTGCAGAAAAAGGGCGCTCTGCCGGCGAATGCGGCCGAACATTCCCCACTTTTGAAATATCATGGCCCACGAAATCAGGGAGAAAAGGAAAAGGATCGCAAGAACGACGCGGGCGACCAATCCGGTCTGCTGGAGAATTCCCATAATGTCGGTCGCAAGAATCGTATTGAAGAGAAAAATGGTGTGCCCCTCGGCGAAAGAGAAATTTTTTCTGGGCGTAAAAACCGTAACACACGCACCCAACACCCGCAACATATACGATGCGTAAGTTTCCGATAGTGCTGCTTATTAGGAAACACGGAGTGGTGCCTGGTGACCGGACGGTGCCACTCTCGAAACTCGAAAATCAAAATTCGAGTCAAATTCCTGCGTTGACTGGTCAGGAGCATTCGCCGAGTTTTGAGTTTCGGATTTCGCTGCTCGGGTGGTGCCACAACAGGCGCGCTCAAGGCAAACTCCAAGTTCACAAAAGCAGGTGTGGTAAACTTCGAATTGAGCATGAGTAAACCGTTTGACTTCGACATAGGGCGATTGACAGGCTCGGGGAATGACTTCACCCGAGCGGCTGTGGTCTTTCCGCAAAAGCCGGAAACGTTCACTGAAGCGGTCGGGCGCGGAACTTTTTTCCTGGAAACGTTCGGCTGCCAGATGAACGACCACGACTCGGAAAAGGTGGCCGGCGTGCTGCTGGCGCGGGGTTACCGCCAAGTGGAAACGCCGGAAGCCGCCGGGTTAATCCTCTACAACACTTGCAGCATTCGCGAGAAGGCAGCGCAAAAAGTTTTTTCGCGGCTGGGCGAGTACCGCGCAAGACAGAGCGAAGGGAAGATCATCGGTGTCCTGGGATGCTTAGCTCAGCAGGAAGGTGAAGACATTTTCGAGCGCGCACCGTGGGTCAGCCTGGTGTGTGGTTCGGCGAGCTACCGGAAGCTGCCGGAAATGCTGGCGCAGCTCGAAGCAGGAAACCACCGCGTGACCGGGCTCGATACAGACACGGACGAAACGTTCGAGACGGAGATGACGCGGCGCGATAATCCGTTTCGCGCGTATCTGACGATCATCGAGGGCTGCGACAAAGCCTGCTCCTACTGCGTCGTGCCATACACGCGCGGGCCGGAGCGCAGCCGCGCGAGCGATTCGATTTTGCGGGAGGTCCGGCAGCTCGCAGAGCTGGGTTACTCCGAGATTCAACTGCTTGGGCAGACCGTGAATTCCTACAAAGATCCGACGCCGCGAAAAATGCGGTTTGCCAAGCTGCTGCTTGCGGTCGCGGACGTGCCGGGAATCCGGCGCGTGCGATTTACGACTTCCCATCCGAGCGACTTCACGCCAGATATCGTCGAAGCCATGGAAACGGAACCGAAAGTTTGCGAGCACGTGCATCTGCCGGTGCAATCGGGCTCGACAAAGGTTTTGCGCGCAATGCAGCGCACCTACACGCGCGAAGAGTACCTGGAAAAAATCGCGATGATTCGGGGCGCGTCGCGGCCGATTGCAATTACCACGGACATTATTGTGGGATTCCCGGGCGAAACGGAAGCTGATTTTGAACAGACGCTGAGCCTGCTCGATGAAGTGAAGTACGACAGCCTGTTCTCGTTCAAGTACTCGCCGCGGCCCAACACGCCTTCCTTGAAAATGGAGGATGCGATTCCGGAGGTAGAGAAAGGCCGGCGGCTTGCCGTTCTTCAAGACCAGCAGCGCGAAATCCAAAAGGCGCGCCACGCAAAATTGATTGGCGAAACGCATGAAGTGCTGGTCAGCGGAAGGTCTCGGCGGGAAAACCAGTGGTCGGGCTATACAAGTTCGTACCGCCTTGCAAATTTCTCTTCCGCTGCGCAAGAACTTCTGGGAACCTACGTTCAGGTGCGCGTGACAGGAGCGACGCCGAACAGCCTGGTGGGCGAGCACGTGGTTTAACCAAGGAGGCCTCCATGGAAGTGGAAATGAAAATCCGCGGCCTGATGATGGACCCCGTCACGAACATGCCGATTGTCGTGCTCAAGGACGTGCAAGGCCAGGCGATCCTCCCGATCTGGGTGGGCGTGTACGAGGCGAACGCCATCGCGCTGGAAATTGAAAAAGTCCACACGCCGCGGCCCATGACCCATGATTTGCTGAAGAACGTGCTGATGGGGCTCGAAGTGCGCGTGCAAAAGATAGTGGTAAACGACCTGAAAGACGATACGTTTTACGCGCTGATTTGGGTGGAGCGCGACGGGCAGATGATGACCATTGATTCCCGGCCGAGCGACGCGCTGGCCTTGGCGCTGCGGATGGATTGCCCAATTTACGTGGATGAATTGGTGCTCAAGAATTCCAAAGTCTCCAGCGCGTTCACGGAGAAAAATACCAGCGAGCAATTGCGAAACTGGCTGGAAGGCCTCTCAGACGAAGACCTGGGCAGCCGCTATAAGATGTGAACTCGATCTGACTCCCCCGCAGCATCCCCCGAGGCAATTTCAATCTCAGAGGACCTTGTTGTTAGAGGCGTCCCCTACAAGTCGGCGGACCATGCGACGCCAGGCGAACAGCAGGACGATGCCGATCAGGATGAGGGCGAGGCTCAGGCCCGACCAAATCCCGAAGGCGCCCCAGTTGCGAGCGAAACAGAGCCACACTCCGAGCGGCAGGCCGATCACCCAATAAGCAGTGAAGTGACAAATCATGGGGGTGCGAGTGTCCCCAGCGCCGCGCAAAGCCCCAGTGGCGACAGTCTGAATGCCATCGAACAGTTGAAAGGCGGCGCCGGCAATCAAAAGCAGCGCAGTGCTGCGGATGACGGTTTCGTCGGGTGTGTACATCAGAGCAATCCAGCGAGGGAAGACCAAGAGCGCGACGGCAGCCAGAGTCATGAATGCTGCGCCGAGAAAAATAGCGGTGTAGCCCGCGTCGCCGGCAGCGGCAGGCTTGCCGCGTCCAATGGCTTGGCCAACGCGGACCGCGGCGGCAGAGGAAATTCCCAGCGGAACCATGTAGGTGAAGGCGACGGTGTTCAGCGCGATTTGGTGAGTTGCGAGGGCAACGGCTCCCAGGCGGCCGATGAGCGCAGTGGCTAAGGCGAAGACGCTGATTTCCAGCGTGATTTGCACGGCGGCGGGCAGGCCGAGGGAGATGAGCCGGCGAATACGTACGAAGTCGATGTTGACGGGAGTCTTCAACAGTTCGGTGCGATGCCGGCGGTCGTACCAAAGAAGATAGCTCACCAGCACGACGGCTAAGTACACGCGGGAAATTGCAGTGGACCAGCCGGAACCGACCACGCCCATCGCCGGGGCGCCCCACTTGCCGTAGATGAGTATCCAATTGAAAAGGGCGTTGATGAGATTTGCACTGACGAGAGCGAAGGCGATGGGTTGCGCCATGTTCATGGCTTGCAGGCAGCGACGAACAGCGAAATACAGCAGAAGAGGGAAAAGGCCGAAGGCGAGGGCTTTCATGTAAGGGACGGCGAGAGCCGCGACTGGGGGCTCGATATGCAGACGGCGAAGGAGCGGGGCGAAGAACCAGACCGGGACCATCAGGAACGGCGTCATGACGATGCTGAGATAAATGCTGTTGATTAAGGAGCGGTGGCAGTCTTCGCGTTTGCCGGCGCCAAAGGCTTGCGCGACGAGGGTGTCGAGGCCGATCAAGAGTCCGCCGCCGAAAAAGGCCAGGACGTTGAACAGGTTGGAGCTGATGCTGACGGAGCCGATGGCGCGGGCGCTGTCCGGCAAGTGGCCGACCATGACGGTGTCCACTATGCCCATGCTCATCCAGCCGATTTCGGCAAGAACCAACGGCAAAGCGAGCCGGATAGTGGGACGAAGTTCGTGGCGAAGTGCCTGGAGGGTGATCATGTGCGCGCGAGGGCTAAGTGAGTGTAAGCGGGGCAGGGGATAGGAGCAAACCCGCGGGGCAAAGCAGTTGACGTGTGACAGTTCACAGTTAACAGTTCCAAACAACCGTGGAAACCCAGCGACTGCGGTGACTGGTGACTCGTGTAAACGCCTAGTTCTTTGCGGTGTTTTGCGGGGGCCAGGGTTTGGAGTGGCCGTGTTCGTCCACGACGAGGGAGTGGGAGCCGGGGGGGAGGACCTGGAGGGACTTGAGGAACTCGATGATCGCGTCGCGCTGGTCGGGAGGCAGCGCGTCGAAGGCTTGCCTCTCGGCAAGGGCCTCTCCGTTGTGGGCTTCGACGCCTTCGCGGGCGGTGGTGAACTTGCCGTGGTGCATAAACGCGCCGCCCTGATTGTAGAAACCCCACAGCTTGCGCGTAAGGAACTTGCAGTTGCCAGCGAAGAAGGCGGGGGAGCCGGGCGGCTCGTTTTGGTCAAGCGGCTCGCATTCGGGATCGGACTTCGGGTCACTTGTGGCGCTGATGTCGTGCAGCTTGAGATCGGTGTAAGCGGGCGCCATGACGATGCCTTGCGCGTTCGGCTTCAGGTGCGGTGGGGGCAACTGCTCGCTGGTCAGGTCCACGGTGAGCACGGGAGCGGTGAGGGGATAATTCGCCGGGCCGACGCGTAAATTTCCCGGCGGGTTGTAAGGATTGGGCTCCGAATAGTTCCAGCCTTGATGGTCGAGCGGCAACGCGTCCATATGGCATCGGTTGCAGCCGGTTTGATCGAAGAGGCGCTCGCCGAGAAGAACGGCGCGCTCGACGGCGGGATCGTTGGGAATCATGCGGCCGGGGACGGGAAGCGTGGCTTGGAAGAGGGAGATGGCGGTGAGGTCGGCGACAGTGAGTTCGTTGGTGAAGCCGTCGCCGTCAGGATCGGTGCCGAGGCCAAAGCGCTCCTCGGACTGCATGCCGTGGTGATGATTCATGGCGTTGTTGGTGAACTGGCGGATGGAAACGACCGCCCCCGCCTGGTGATAAGGAAGGATGAGCAGGCTGGGAGGCCAGGTTCCGGTGGTTTTGACGCTCGGCGCGGGCAAGCCCACAACTTGCGAAGTGTTCCAGGTGCCGTCGGCGTTGTGCGTGAGAATGCCGAACGAAACGCCCTTGGTCACGAGACGGCTGCTTGAGCCAGGCGGCGCGGCCGCGGCGATAGTTTGCAAGTCGGCGGTCATTTGGCGAGCCACCATTTCGAGGAAGCCAGAACCGTTCATGCCGATGGTCTTGCGGTCGTTGGTAGCGTTTTCCATGGTGGCGAACTTCCCGGATTCGTCGACCGCGCCGCGCAGGGTGATTCCGTCGTTATGGTCGAGCGTCAAATGATCAAAGCGCTGCGCGAGGACAAACACTTCCGTAACGCGGTCGCCGCCTGCGCCGACAACGGGAGCGTTGTGGCAGCCGGAGCAGGCGTTAGCTTCGGGGGAGGAAACGCGGTCAAAATTCCGGGGAAACAGCAGCGGGGAGCTGGGGTCGGAGATGCCCGCGCCAGTGCCTTTGGTCATGGGGCGGCCAGCGCCTTCCTGAGCGGTGAACTTGGCGGTGAAGAGTTGCCTGCCGTATTCAATCAACTGCGCCAGTGGAACGTTGAATTCGTCGCCGTCTTTAAGATGCGCGGGGATGGCGAGTTCGCGCCCGATCTGCAAGCCGGGATTTTGCCCTAGGGCCGCCACAACAAGAAACGGTGAAAGAACAGCAAGCCGGAAGCCAGCTTGGCGAGGAAGAAAATTCGGCACGGGAGCCTATTTCTGGGCTAGGCGTTGGCACTTACTTTTTCACGCTGTCACGGTTTGCCGATTGAAGCTCTTCGTCGATGATCTTTTCGAAGGTCGTCAAGGGCTGAGAGCCCGAAAGATACACGCCGTTAATGAAAAAGCTTGGAGTTCCAGTTACACCTGCGCGAATGCCATCTTGCAGGTCTTGGTTGACCTGCGGCTTGTATTTTCCAGAATTCAAGCAGGATTCGAATCTCCTTTTGTCCAAGCCTAATTTCTCAGCCGCCTGAACCAAGTCCGTTGACTGGTATTTGGCGCCTAGCTGTTTCAAGGTGGATTCCGCCTGTCTGCAGAATGGGCAACTGAAATCTGTAAATTCGACGATTGTAACCGGTGCTTGAGGGTCGCCCTTCAGTCGTCCCAAGTCGTATGGGATCTTAGCCCTCGGGGGCTGCAAGAAAACTACGACGTCAGCTCGTTGCTGAAGAATTTTCAGGTAATTGTCTCTGGCAGTCTGAACCTTCGCCTGTTTTAACGCTTCTCGCAGGTTTTCTTTCAGCTCCTCAAAAGATTGCGAGAAGTGTTTCTGTCCCAAATAGTAAGCTTCGAGCTCTCCAATAGTTGGATCGGCAACCTTGCTGTCCACCTCATTTTCCAGAAGCTTTTCAACGCTGACTCCTTTTTTTTGGGCTTCACTCTCAAGCACTTCTTTGCGCACCACGTCCTCAAGCGCCTTCCGCTTCAGATCAAACTCCTGCTGGCGAATACGCTGTAACTGGCCTTTCATCGAGAATCCGAGTTGCTCCTCCGAGATTTCCTTCCCCAAAACAATCGCAAGGGTCTCCTTGGACTGGATGGGCTCTGTACTTTGAGAGAGAGCAGCGGAAGAAAGTAGAATTTCAGTACTACAAATGGCTAGACCCAGCAGCAGGTTTCTATGCATGGAACGACCCTCCGTTAGATATCAAAGAGAGAAATCGAAATAACTGGGCTAGCCTTAGAGACGATGATCGTTACCTACTTGAAGTCATCCATGTTGAGGCAACACAGTTGAGCAAGGGGAAGTGGGGGGGCAGCGTATATGATGATATCCCAAAGACGGTCGCGTGGGGTATTTTTGACGGACCGAATGGAAGGGGGGATTACCCACGCCGCAGATCTCCTTTTTCTGACAATCTCGCTAAGTACTTGCTGAACGCTTGCCCCCTTGAGGTCAATGGAGTCGATTGGATGTGTGATATCATGACTCACACCCATATAGCCCGCTGCCCCGCTCTTGGGATCGAGTTTACGCTGCAGCTCCCACCAGAGCAGCATACTAAAATGGTCTGCACTTGAATCCTTGGCTGTAAACCTCGTGATTGTTGTCGTGAGCATTTTGTTTGTCAAAGGTGGCATAGCTCTGGGCAGAACAAAAATTACGCCTCCGCTCTCCTTCCACTCGTATTCTGGCAGCTGCCGCATAAGCAGGTCCATTGCCTCTTGTGGAGTTGATTGCGATGCTTCAACGGAGACTAGCATCTTGGGAATCTTATTATCGCCACATACGATCCCCATCGGCTGATTGTAAGTTTCTCCCAACCTGATCAGTGCATCGAGTGCCGTAACATTCTGGACTCTATAGTCGTGACGCGCCGCCGGTTTCTGTTGGCTTGGGGATGTCTTCGCAGCCAAACAGACCGTAAGAATGAGTATGAGCACCAATTTGGAGATTTGTACTTTCACTGGCTATTCCAGGTGATGCTGCTGCACTTCTCAACTACCAAGTTCGTGTTGTGTAGTGGTATCCCATTATAAAAGAGAACCTGGGTAACATCCGTTTCTCCTGTGCTAGCTGGGCACAAATTCGTGCAGTAGGAAAATCGATCGTCAAATGTGCCTCCACCATAAGTATTCTCCTGCCCGCTGCAGTTGTCGCACGTCAATCCGAGATCATTGCGGCCGATCGATAAGCTTTCTGTCATGCTCACGCCGTCGAATGTGAAATCCTGACCGAACTGATCAACCACCTTTTCATAGATTCCTCGGTCCCATCCCGCATAACCGGCCTGGCAGGACATCGGGCGTGACCAAGCCGTGCTCACCAGTCGAGTGCTATAGGGAACCCGCACAGTGCCTGGAGGTGCGATCGAAACGGTGCATCCACTATAAGTCATGTCACCTTCAACGTTCGTGTTACCGCCTCCTGCCCCGTATGTATTCACTGAGGAGCCCGTCGATGATCCCGAGATTTGGATTATGCTCGTATTGTTTGAAGACCAGGAATGAGAGGCGCTGCTTGTGTTGTGCTGAGCGACCGACCCCTTGTTGCAGCAAGGACCTGGGACGGGCGACTGACAAATGTCTGCTTCGTCGCTGCCAAAACCGACAGTCGACGAGATCAAAAACGAGGTTGCCCCGGGCAGGAACTGCGGGTTGCAAAGACAGTAGTAGCCGGTGCAACTGAAGTTTCGCGCCATGGCTGATTCCTTGTTCGATTCGAGTAAGCGGCCTTTGCCGTTCGCCCCACTGAACCATTCCACGAGGCCACTTTGACTGTCTTCAGGCAATGTCTTACCTTTGTCGTCCTGGACCCTCTCTAAGATCAAGTTGCGAATACTGATGTGCTGGGTCTGCATTGAAGCTAGCTCATAGGTTTTCTCCCAAAATACATCTCCGCCCGAGATGAGAACCGTAAACGCCTGTGACTCCGGGGCAGAATTGAACAGAAGAAGCGTAGCGTCGTTTCCCTGTTCGAGGGACCAGGGGTGGCTTCCGCCGTTCCCAGACTTTTCGTCTTTCGCGAATATTTCCACGTCGTGCAAGGCGGACTCGCTTGTGGACACCAATTTAGCCATCAAATCTCCCGGAGCTCCGTCGGCGTCGATCACAAAAGAGTTTTGAAGCCCTGCGCCTCCATGAAGGTTGTCTAGGTTGAGTTGCTTGGTACTGCTGGCTGGGAGAGTCAAATCCTTTGCATTCTCAACAGTTGGGGAGTCACCTGTGGTCTGCGCGTATTGAATCCGTACCCGAAGCGCCCGCGGTGAAAAATTGGTGAGCGCTATTTGTGGAATATATTTTCCTTCCGGCAGCAGGGACGGGGACCCGACAGGTACACCCGAGAAGATTGTGTTCGGCGAGGAAATCATTTCGGGATCGGTGAAGTTGACCGCGCTGAAATAGCGATCGTTGCCCTTTTTGTGCGGAGCTAGTCCGAACGCGGCAAAGGAGCCAGGCGTCGCATCGGAGGTTAGAGAGACGCCCACTGCACGGTCCGGCCCGCCCCTCGCATCGGTCCAGGCGGCACCGAAATCGGAGACTTGGAATGTCTGGTTCTCGCACGATTGGGCCACAATAGTCTGCCCAGCAGCAAGTTCGACAGTCATAGGAGAGCTTACACCTGTCCCCAAAAAGCATTCAATCACAAGGTGCTGGGGAACACCGGTAAGGCTAGTCACGGCCACAATCGGTGGTCCCGCGGCCCGGTCGGCCACAGCTCGCAAAATCTGCGAGCCTTCGGCGCTCGGCATGGCTGTTTCTTCATCGATGTAACTTGGGCGCGAAGAGCCATGATAAGTCATAGACAGCTGAGCTTTTCCGTCCAGACTAGTGAGGGCCACATCCGCATATGTGGATTCGGCGGATCCGTTCACCAGCACGAGCGTACTCGTGAATTGCTGGTCTTGGACAAAGAGCGGCAATACCAAGGGCATTCGCATCTTAGGCTCTGCTGATGTAGACGGTGTTTGCGCGTTTTTGGCCTTCGGGCCAGCGACAGCTGCTGCTTTCTTCGTACGCGCACGTTCATGGGCCTTGGCTTGCGCCGGAAACGAACCGACTAGCGCCGTGGCGCTGGCAACTAGTAGGGAGAGTTTGCAAAGAGTTCTCATGGGAAACCTCCGGGGGCAGTGGGCGGGGTGCGGGGCGGGAGCGCAGAATGCAGCTAAGAAGAATTGGCGTCAACCTACCGGATTGCACAGGATTGGACAGTTTAGGACAGAGAATTCAAGAAAAGAACGGGTCTAAAGACCCGCCACTACAAATTCTTTGTGGATTGGACAGTTTAGGACGAAGAATTCAAGAAAAGAACGGGTCTTCCCGACCGAGTCGGGACGCGAAAGCCGCGAAAGACCCGCCACTACAGATTCTTTGCGGAGTGGGCAGCTTTGGGTGGTTTCTTGGGTGAACTTGCTTCGGGAGTGAGATCGGAAGGCGCAGCTGCGGGGCGAGTGAGCGACGCTTCGCAGATGACGCGGCGGCCGCTGGGCAATTGGAGCCAGTGCACCCAGCCATGCTCCAGCCAATAATAAATGGTAGAGCGGCTCACTCCAGCGATTTTCGTAACCGTGTAGATCGGCAGAAAATTCGATTCCTTCTGGCATCCCTCACAAAAGAATCTTGCCATGGGCCCTCCCTCGATTTCCCTTCGCGCGAGGCGAGCGCCTTTTCATGCGAATACACTTCTCCATGGGCACTCCGAGGACTGAGTCGTTGATTTGCCTTGCTTCCCGGCGGGAGATCTGAGGGCCCTGAACTGGACTTCGCGTTTGTACGGTGAATTGCTTAAGTCTGTCTATCGGGTGGAGACCTGAATTGTGTTACGCGCAGAGGAAATGTAGGCGGAGGAGTGCTGAGTTTGAAAGCCGAGGGGGTAACTCGCGAGTGTACTGGGAGCGAAGTTCCATTGACCGGCAAAGAGCGTGCTCGTAGGCTGGGAAAGAACGTAGGAGCGTTTGCACGTTGGAGCGTTTGCACGTTTGGAAGGTTTCGAGAAACGAGCGCAATTGGACCAGGGGAGTTTCTAGTGGCACTGCAAGAAAACGTGAAGTTTGAACAGAAGGGGAAAGAAATCCGCGGGGTAAGCCGGCTGAATTCGCGCGTGCGCGTGGCCATTGAGTGTTCCGAAGAGGGGCAGACCGTCCGGGCGGAAGGGTATACGAAGGACATCAGCGCGAGGGGATGCCTGGCGGTGGTGCCGCACGCGTTTGCGGTGGGGCAAAAGGTGCGGGTGATCAACCTGATCAACCAGAATGCGGGCGATGCGTATTTGATTTGGCGAGGGCACGAAGGGCCGGCGGGGTGGGAGCTTGGAATCGAGCTGCAAGATCCGATGGAAGACTTCTGGGGGCTGGACTTCTAATACCTGGGTTTCTGGGGTCGCGACTTCGGGACGGAAGGTAGGGCGGGGGCGCCAGCCCCGGTCCGATTTGGGACTTTCGCCGAACTGGAGTTCGGCGTTCCCGGGCACCGCGGTCGGAATTTTCCACACGCTCCCCGAAGTTCGACGAATTCTGCACTTTTTTCCTTGCAAACAAACAGGCGGCGAACGTAGAGTTGTGCTAGGCCTTGGGGGTTTCCAGGAGGCGGCACCCATATATAGGAACCCAGTTGCCAGATCGCAGCCTGCTTGTGCGCGCGCCCTTTGTTGGTGGCAAGGGCCGGCGGACGGAGGCAGAAGAAAAAGATGACTGCCATCATCACGATTGCGAATCAAAAAGGCGGCGTAGGCAAGACAACCACGGCAATTAATCTGGCAGCAGGTCTAGCGAATCGCGGCAAAAAAACACTCCTCATCGATCTCGATCCACAAGCAAATTCCACCATAGCGTTTTACGATTCCGGGGAAATCTCCAGTTCGATGTTTGAAGTGCTGAGCGACAGTCGCGTGGGGTTAGCCACGGTCATCAAGCCTAGCAAAGATCCCTTATTATTTCTGGCCCCGGGACGGCTGGCATTGGCGAAACTGGAGCAGCAACTCGCGGGACAATTCGACGCGCCGTTTCGGTTGAAAGATGCGCTCGCGCCGGTAGAAAAAGATTATGACTACGTGGTTGTTGATACTCCGCCCTCCCTTGGGATCCTGACGGTCAAT
>QHYL01000107.1 GCA_003224105.1 Acidobacteriota bacterium
GGGCAAAATGATCGCCTCGAACGCGTCCCAAATCACAATCAAGAAGATAGCGACACCTGCGGCGAACGCGCTTGGCGCTGGAATCATGTGCGGCATTGTACTCGCTTGTCCCGGGTCGTCTTCGAAATTCTTACAAAACTAATCTTGCGCTGACGCTAATTTCCGCCTTGAACAGCTTCGAAACCGGGCAGCCCGTCTCCGCGTTTTTCACCGCTGTATCGAACTTTGCCTTGTCCGCGCCCGGAACGTGCGCCACCAGGTCCAGATGGCTCTTCGTGATAGCAAACCCGTCCGGTAGTTTCTCCAAGGAAATCGTCGCCGTGGTTTCCAGTTTGGTCGCGGTCATCCCCGCATTTCCTAATTGCGCGGAAAGGGCCATGGTGAAGCACCCCGCGTGAGCTGCTGCCAGCAATTCTTCCGGATTCGTACCGATACCATTTTCAAACCGCGTGCTGAAGGAATACGTCGTCTGCTTCAGCACGCCGCTGTCCGTCGAAATTGTGCCCTTGCCTTCTTTCAATCCGCCTTGCCACACTGCTGAACCTTTACGCTGCATAGTTTCTCTCCTCTTCTCCGTTTTTATCCTTGGGATTACTGGGAATTCGATTCACGGCCGGGCCGGAACGGTATATTTACGTACGCGCGCCGCCGAAGCACTGTCGCGTTTTGAGCCGCCGGCACCAGCGGCATCCTGCGCCGACAAATGGCTCATGCTCTGGCTGACACGGTAAATCTGTATGTCAATGTTGAGGTCCGCATCTCTGATCCATTTCTGCGCCGAGAGCGCACTCGCTCCGCCGGGACGGCGGACCTTGGCGTTACGTTCCAGCGCATCGTCAATCTCGCTCAGCGAATTCATCGGCTGGAATTCGATGTAAGTCGGCAAGGAATAGCCGGAGTGGGCCTGGTAGATCATCCAAGGCGTGTCAATGTCGTTGGTTTCATACATTCTCGCGCGGGTGCGCACCGCTTCCGCAAAGTCTTCTTCATATCCCGCGCGAAACTGAAAAATCGAAACGCGCACGTAACTTGCTTTGGCCAGGTCAATTTTGTTCAGACGATATCCCAGGTCGTCCCGCCGAAAGGCCAAAACTGTTCGCGTGGCCGCCACCAAATCCGCCAGCTTTTGTTGCAGACTGCCGATTTCCGGATGGGCGTCCAGCCCCTGAGCCAGGTCCGCACCAGACTTCTCGATGTCGGCGAAATTGTCGAACCCGTCGAAATACAGCACATGCGGCGAACCGGTCACCGCTTGCAGTGCGCTCCAGTAAATGGGGATCTTTGCGTCCGCATACGCACTCACAATTTCTGACTCCGTTTGCTCGTAAGCTGTTTCCTTGCCGGACAGCAAATCGGCGCGGTACAGCAGCAGCGTGCTTGGGGTCACGCCCGTTTCCGGAGTCGGCGTGACGTTTTGCGCCGCCACGGGCAGCCAGCCTGCCAGCACTGCACCGCTCAACAGCGCCAGGCCGCTCAACCGAATCATCGAATATCGCAACGGCATCCCAGCCTCCTGTTCCTCAGCCGGGGAGAGGAGCGGTTCAGTCTACCATTTGTGGAAAATAAAGAATGCTGCCGCCACAATCAGGGCAAAGCCCACGCCATAGTTCCATTTGAAGCGGTCCCCGAGATAAAACATGGAAAACACCGGGAAAATCGAAAGCGTGATGATCTCTTGAATCGTCTTCAATTGCGCCGGCGTGAATTCATACGAGCCGATGCGGTTCGCCGGTACCTGGAAGCAGTACTCGAAAAAAGCGATGCCCCAGCTCACCGCAATCACTTTCCACAGCGCCTCGCTGCGAAATCTTAGATGCCCATACCACGCAAACGTCATGAAAATGTTCGAAATCGTCAGCAGCAATATCGTTCGCATCCGTTTTGGAGGCTCCTCACTCAAATTGTTCTACAAGATCCAAGGTTGGGACGAAATTCATCTGGAGTACGTTGCATCTGAAACACCTCCCGTTACGCATTCCACACATCCATACTTCGGTCCCATTTTGTTTCTCACCGCTCATCCTTTAGCTTAGAAAGTGGTTGCTGGACTTGGGGCCTCTTTCCCAGGGGCTTCGGAATCTTTCCGAAGTGAAGGGGGCGTGTGAGTCTAAAACTGCGTGCTATTCTTGCCGCTTGTGCGGCTTGGAGTCTTTCTACGTCCATTGCTGTTCGCGGCCAGGAAAGCATGGTCCTGGTTCAGACCGGCTCCAGCATGCCCGAGCCGCTCTATAAGGGCTGGATCGACGCTTATCACAAAGAGGCGGCCTCGACTCAAGTTCGTTACATGCCCGTCGGTTCCGCGGAAAGCGCCCGCAACATTCTTGCCGGTTCCGGCGATCTTGGAGGGGGCGACGCACCGATTCCCGAAACCCAACTCCACGCCGCGAACAAATCTGTACTCGAGCTGCCCGCTGTATTGATCGGCATTGTCGCTATTTATGAATTGCCCGGCATAAAAGGCGAGCTCAAGCTCACTGGCCCCGTGCTCGCCGATATTTTTCTCGGAAGAATCAAAACGTGGAACGACTCCGCTCTAACTCGTCTGAACCCGGATATGAATTTGCCTGCTCTGCCCATCCGCGTCTTTCACCGTACTGACGGCAAGGGTTCCAACTACATCCTTTCCGATTATCTCTGCAAGGTGAGCCCGGAGTTTCTCGCGATTGCTGGTCGCAGTGAATCTCCGAAGTGGCCTGCGGGACAAAGTTTTCAGCGCTCGCAGGAACTCGTGAACCAGTTGCATTCCACTCCGGGGGCCATTGGCTACACCGAATTGAATCTTGCCGTCAACTCGGGCGTGCGCATGGCCAGCATCAAAAATGCCGCTGGCGAATTCGTCAAGCCGTCCTCGCAATCCATTGCCGCGGCGGCTTCCGCTGGGGGAGGAAAGAAGAACGAGGATTTCCGCGTCTCCCTCACCAACGCGCCGGGAAAAGAGAGCTACCCCATTTCCAGTTTCACGTGGCTTTACGTGCCCGCGGTCGCTCCGGATCCTGAGCGCGGTCGGGCCGTTGCCGCCTATCTGAAGTGGGTCTATACCAGCGGCCAGAAAATCGCTCAAGAGCAGGGCTACGCGACGTTGCCCGCAGATGTTCTCGCCAAAGTCGCCGCCAAAGCCTCCACCGTTCACTAACTCTCAGGTTGGAAACAACTAGACGTTTAAAGTGAGGCTCACCAGGTCCGGCCGTGTTGGCGGAGGGATCGGCGGCAGCTTCGAGCGATCCACGGGATGGTAGAGTGTGTCGCGCTCCACCGGAATGCGGCCTGCAGCGCGAATCAATCGTTCTAGTTCATTGCGTGGTGTGAACTCCGAAGTCTTTGCGCCCGCATCGTGGTAAATCTTCTCTTCCACCACCGTGCCATCCAAATCGTTTGCGCCAAACCGCAGGGCGATCTGCGCGATGCTGGGGGTCAGCATGATCCAGTACGCCTTGATGTGCTCGAAATTGTCGAGCATCAGCCGCGACACCGCGATGTTGCGCAAGTCCGCGTAGCCCGTCGGTTTCGGAATGTACGAAAGCGCCGTGTTGTCCGGGTGAAACGCCAACGGAATAAACGCCACGAACCCATGCGTCTCGTCCTGCAACTCGCGCAATTTCACCAGGTGATCTACTCGTTCTTCTTCGGTCTCCACGTGCCCGTACAGCATTGTCGCGTTCGAGCGCAGTCCGATTTCATGCGCCTGCCGCGCAATGTTCAGCCACATCTGCCCGCTCACTTTGTGGTCGCAAATGATTTTGCGCACGCGCGGATGAAAAATCTCCGCCCCGCCGCCCGGAAGCGAATCCACACCGGCTTCCTTCAATTTCAGCAGCACTTCTTTCACGCCCAATTGCGAAATGCGCGCGAAGTAGCCCACTTCCACCATCGTGAACGCCTTCAAATGCACGCCGGGGCAGCGCTGTTTCAGCCCGCGCAACATGTCCAGGAAGTATTCAAACGGCAGATCGGGATGCAGCCCGCCCACAATGTGAAATTCTAGTGCGCCCTCGCGCATGCCTTGTTCCGCGCGCGCGTAAATCTCTTCCAGCGCAAAGTTGTACGCTCCCGGAGCGTCCGGGTCGCGCCCAAACGCGCACAGTTTGCAATGCGCCACGCAAATATTCGTAGGATTGATGTGCCGGTTGACGTTGTAATACGTCACGTTGCCGTGCTTTTTCTCGCGCACGTGATTCGCCAGCCAGCCTACGGCCAGTAAATCTGGCGAGCGGTACAGCGTGATGCCGTCCTCAAAGCTCAACCGCTCGTCGGCCAGCACCCTTTTGGCGATGGGCTTCAGCCGCTGATCGGTAATGGTCAGTTCGCTCATTTCAATCTTGTCGAAAATTTTAAACGTGCCAAAACGCCGCCGCGGCGCCCCAGAACAGCAGGAACAATATACTAATATAGCCGTTCACTGCGAAAAACGCAGCGTCCAGCTTGCTCAAATCATCCGCGCGGACGAGCGAATGTTCGTATGCGAGCAGCGCCGCGACCACCGCGATTCCCGCCCACGCCGGCCAGGGCAATCCGAAGCTCAGGGCCAGCCAGCTCAATAGCGCAATCACGCCGATGTGCATTCCTCGCCCAATCAGAAGTGCTCTTGCAATTCCGAATCGCTTCGGAATTGAAAACAACCCAGCCTCTTGGTCGTAAGCAATGTCCTGGCACGCATACAGCACGTCGAACCCGCCCACCCACAGCGTCACGGCGGCGCAGAGAATCACCATCCGCCAATCGAGCGTGCCCGTAATCGCAATCCACGCCGCGGCAGGCGAAATCCCCAGCGCGAATCCCAGAAAAAGATGCGACCAATTCGTGAATCTTTTGGTGAAGGAATAGAAAAACAAAATCACAATTGCCAGTGGCGCAAGCTTCAGCGCCAGTGGATTCAATTGCCATGCCGCTACAAAGAACACGGCAAGTGCTACAAGCGTGAAGAGCCACGCGAACCCTACCGTCAGCGCCCCAGTAACCAGCGCGCGCTGCTTCGTCCGCGGGTTCTCCCTGTCGTAGCGCAAATCCACGATGCGGTTCATGGTCATCGCTGCCGACCGGGCTGCGACCATCGCCACCACAATCCAAAGAATCTGCCGCAGCGTCGGCCAGTTGTGCCTCGTCGCCCGCGCCGCCAGCAGCGCTCCCGTCAGTGCAAACGGAAGCGCGAACACGGAGTGCTCGAACTTGATCATCTCCAGCACCGTACGGACCCGGCCTCTGCTCATCGCTAGGAAATGTGCTCCTCATCCAATCCCAAATCACATACCCGTAATAAAGTAAACTGAATGACTCTTCTCTGTGAACTCTGTGCCTTCCGCCTCTGCGCCTTCTGTGTTAAATGTTTTTTCTTTCTTTGTGGTTTTCTCGCGGATAAATTCAGTCTCGCAGCCGCTCTGCAGCAAGTCAAGCCGCGGCGATTCTGTGCGTCAATGATAGAATTTCGAGCGGCCAAACATCATGAATCAAACAGAATTGCTGAAACTTCTGGAATCCGTGCGGGCTGGAAAGCTCTCTCCGGCCGCTGTCATCGAACGCCTCAAGCACCTGCCGTTTGAAGACCTCGGCTTCGCCAAGGTGGACCATCATCGCACCTTGCGTCAGGGCTTCTCGGAAGTCGTTTTCGCCAAAGGCAAAACGCCGCAGCAGGTCGCCGAAATCGTCCGCGCCATGCTCCAAAAGAAAGACTCGCGGCACAATATTCTCGTCACTCGCGCCGACGCCAAAGTCTTCGCCGCCGTGAAAAAAGTTAACGGGAAAACCGCGCGCGCCGCGAAGTTTCATCCCTTCTCCGGCGTCATCACCATCGAGCGCAGCAGCGAAGTCACCGGCAAAGGCTTGATCCTCGTCGTTTCCGCCGGTACCAGCGACATTCCCGTCGCCGAGGAAGCTTTGCTCACCGCGCGCATGATGGGCAATCGCGTCGATCAGCTTTACGACGTAGGTGTCGCCGGGATTCATCGCCTGCTCGAGCATCGCGAGAGCAAACTCTCGCAAGCCCGCGTCATCATTTGCGTTGCCGGAATGGAAGGCGCTCTTCCCAGTGTGGTCGGCGGCCTCGTCGCCGCTCCCGTCATTGCCGTGCCCACCAGCGTCGGCTACGGCGCCAGTTTCGGCGGCATTGCAGCGCTTCTTGGCATGCTCAATTCCTGCGCCTCCAACGTCACCGTCGTCAATATCGACAACGGTTTCGGCGCTGCCTGCGTCGCCTCCTGCATCAACCGCCTCTGAACCGCCTCTACTTACCAACTGCCGTCACACGAGAGAAGGATTCGTGCTTGTCCCCTTTCTGAAAGCCATTGCCAGCCTGTG
>QHYL01000108.1 GCA_003224105.1 Acidobacteriota bacterium
GTACACGAACTACTGAAGAACAATTGAGCCTTAGCCGGGTCTCTAAAGGCCGGATGGCAATTCCAAACTTTGCAAAACCCCGTGCATTCCAGGAGAGCCAACAATGACTCTGGGCGAAGCAACCTGTTTGCCTGCAACAGGTTAGAGGAAGACTTAAAGTGATACTTTAACTTTGTCCCGCAAAGTAGCTTGCGGCTTGCCCCACCCTCCCCTTTCTTCTTTCTAATGAATGCGCGGGTGCCGCTTGTGCCAGTCGGTGTGCAATTGGAACGTGCGCGCGGCTTGGATGGCGGCGATGTCGTCTCCGGCCCCCGCCATGAATTGGATCCCGATGGGAAGATTCTTTTCCGTGAAACCGCAAGGAACTGAGAGCGCGGGCAAGCCACAGAGATTGCCGATGGCGCCTTGCGGATCCGGGAACGCCAGCCCGGTTTCCAGGTTGAGCGTGAGCGGCGTGGCGGGAACCGGCTGCGACGGGGCCACGAGCACGTCGAAACTTTCAAAGATGGCATCCATTTTCTTCTGCAGGATTTCACGGACTTTGAGGGCCTGCTGGTAATCAGCAGCGGAATACTGCTCATTCAAATAGCCGAGGATCTGTGCCAGAGGGTCGGTTAGTTCGCTGAGCTTTCCCGACCGAATCAAGGAGCGGAAAGAACCCGCCGCTTCCACCTCCACAATGAGAGAGGCGGCGTCCTCCCACGGACCGACGGGTAAGGCAACCTCTTTCATACCGCTGAATATTTTCTTCAGGGAGGCCTTTGCCGCTGCGACTGGTTTGCCCGCTCCTCCCTCGAAGGACTTCCAGGCATTCGAAAGCCATGCAACGCGCAGCTTGCGCGATTCGACGGAAGGCGAGTACGTGAAGGCAGCTTTGTCGATAGGAATCGTGCCGCGATCTCTTTGGTCGTGGCCCGCCATGGTTGCAAAGATGCGTGCGCAATCTTCGGCGCTGCGAGCCATGGGGCCGATTTTGTCCATGGAAGGAGCAAGGGCCATGGCACCGTAGCGGCTGACGCGGCCGTAGGTGGGACGCAGGCCGCTGATGCCGCAAAACGCCGAAGGACAAATGATGGAGCCCCAGGTTTCCGTGCCGATAGCAAAAGCGGCAAGGCCTGCGGCAACAATCGCGCCGGAGCCTGAGGAAGAGCCGCAAGTCCAGCACGCGAGGTCCCAGGGGTTCTTTGCCTCACCTTGCAACGACGCGGAAGCAAAGCGGTAGCCGGAGCCGCCGGCCAACTCAATCATCGAGGCTTTGCCGATCATCACCGCGCCGACGTTTTTCAAATGATCGATCACCGTCGCGTTGTAATCGAAGACTTGATTGGCGTAGGGTTTTGCTCCCCACGTGGTGGGAACGCCTTTAACAGCGAGAAGGTCTTTTGCGGCATAAGGAATGCCGTGAAGAGGCCCGCGGTAATGCCCGCGCTGGATTTCCTTTTCGGCGGCTTTGGCTTGCTCGAGGGCGATTTCGGGCGTGAGCATGGCATACGCATTAAAGCGCGGCCCGAATTTCTGGCTGCGATCGAGATAAACCTGCGTCAGCTCGACGGGAGAAAGCTTTTTTGATTCGATGCGTTTCGCGAGTTCGCTGACCGAAAGATAGAAGATTTCTTCGCCGGGCATCGGGGAGGCTCCTCAGGGTTTCTTCCGCGCGCCGGAGGCGTTGCCGGTTTCGAGCGCGGCGGGCTTTTTCTCGCGTTCCATTAAGGGTTTCAGATAGAGAGCAGGCCCATCGCCATTATCGGATGGGTAGGCGCGAAGACGGTCCAGTGCGGCTTGGCCCTCGGCGGCAATTCGGCGGAGGTCCGATTTTTGTGCGTCGTTCAGGCGCGAGCCGTATTGCGCGAAGACGGCTTGAATGCGCGATTCCATTTCCGTCGTGCTTTCGGGCGAGAGTTTTGGCCCGCTAGTCGTGGGCGCTTGTAATGGCGGGGCTACCACAGCAGCGGATTCGCTCTTGAGGAGTTCGCCAGGTGAAAGAGAGGCGGCGGCGGAAACAAAGGCGGCGCGGCGAGCAAATTCGCGGCGAGAAATCGCAGAGCCATTCTTAGCGCTCATCGAGGAGCCCCCGGATTAAAAGTGCATTCGAACGGCGTAGAGTGAGGCTACAGAATCCAGCGGCGAGCGTCAACCTGCCCGCGCGAACAGTTTCCGCAATGAACTACGAAGGTACCAATGCGATGTATCGGGAACGGGCCGCGCGACGATGCCAGCACGAGAGGAACTTCCCTGGCAGACAGCGACGAACTTATTCGTGACGCAGGGCGATCAGGGGATCGACCTTCATCGCGCGACGCGCCGGGATGTAGCTGGCCAGAGTCCCGACGGTAACGAGCACCAGGGAAACCAGCGCCAGCGTCATCGGGTCGTATAGGGGCACGTTAAAGAGCAGGCGCTTGATGAGGCGCGCCGCAGCCGCAGCGCAAGGTATGCCAATGGCAATGCCCATCAGGGTGAGCGTCAGCGTCTCGCGCAGGATCATGCTCAGAACTAAGCCAGGTTGGGCGCCAAGCGCCATGCGAATTCCGAGTTCATGGGTCCGGCGGGAAACGGAATATGAGATCACTCCAAAAATACCCACTGCGGCAAGGACCAACGCAACTACGCCAAACAAGGCGAGGAGCAAAGTGCGAAACCGCGGCTGCGCCACCGAGGCGTCCAAGGCCTCCGGAAGGGACATGATGTCCGTCAGCGGCAAGTTTTTGTCGATACCGCTGGTTGCTTTTCGGATTGCTCCTACCACAGCCGAAGGGCTCAGCGTGCTTTTGACGACCACTTCGCCTCCAAAGAGAGGGGCCTGGTCGTATGGCACATACAACATGGGCCCCGGCCCCTTGCCGAGTGAAACATCGTGTACGTCCCCGACGATGCCGACAATTTCGCGCGAGACGATGCCGTTGGCAGGAAAGCCGAACGTGAGATGCCTGCCCAGTGGATCTTCGTTAGGAAAGTAGCGTTTGGCCAGCGCTTCGCTGATCAATGCCACAGGCGCCGAGGAAAAGGAATCGTAGTCGTTGAGCAAACGGCCACGAAGCAGCGGAATGCCCATCACGGAGAAATAGCGCGGGCTGGCGGGGACGTAATTGGCGGTGTCGGCTGTCCCTGGTTGCAGCGGTGGATGGCCGACAATATGAAAGCTGAGGGCGATGGAGCCATCCACGATGGGCAGTGGACCGGCAATAGCCGAATTCTGCATTCCGGGTTGGGCCTGAAGACGCGTGATTAGTTCTCTTGAAAAAGCAACCCACTGTTTCGGCGTTGAGTATTGAAATTGTGGCAGGGAGACCATGGCTTTCACGACGTGGTTTGGCTCGAAGCCCGGATTTACTGAGGTGAGCTGGGCAAAACTGCGCATCAGCAATCCCGCTCCCGTAAGAAGAACCATTGCCAAGGCGATTTCCGTAACAGCCAGGCAATCACGGGCGCGGCGCGGACCTGCCGACTCTCCGGCGCGAGCCCCTTCGCCGAGTTCCTTGTGCGGATCAGAGCCGGCAGCGAACAGCACAGGAGCGAGTCCGAACACAAGGCTGGTGGCGAGAGAAAGCACAAAAGCGAAGAGCAGGACCCACCCATCCAAACGGATCGAGCGCAGGCTCGGCAAACCGGAAGGCAGGAGCGGCACGAGAGTGTCTATCCCCCAGTAAGCCAGGAGTGTCCCGATAAGGCCCCCGAACAGCCCAAGGATGGCGCACTCGGTGAGCAGTTGGCGGGCAATACGCCTCCTGCCAGCGCCTAGTGCAATTCGAATAGAGATTTCCTTTGACCGCGACGTCGCGCGGCTCAAAAGGAGATTCGCTATGTTCGCGCAACCAATCAAGAGCACCAGGCCGACGGCCCCCAGGAGCAGAAGCAGCGGCAATCTCACGGCGCCTGTGATGGTTTGCTGCAACGGCTGAATTCCAATCGTCCATCCCTTCTCCGCAGGAAATCCCTTGGCTAGCCGCGCGCTGATCGTGTCCAACTCCGCCTCGACCTGATCGAATGAAATATCAGGGCGAACTCGCGCAATCACGGCCATCCAGTGCTCTTGAGGCGGGCGAGTCATCCAAACGCTAAACAGCGGGTCTTGAGCAAGGGGTATCCAAACCTGGCTGGTTTGATCGAGGAAAGGCGTGTGAAAGCTCGCGGGCATCACGCCAATCACGGTGTAAGGGCGCATGTCGAGGGTAATCGAACGGCCGACGATTCCCCGGTCGGCTCCAAATCGGGCACGCCATAAATTTTCGCTGAGGACTGTGACAGGTGCAGCCCCGCGCTTGCTGTCCTCGGGGATGAACACGCGACCTAGCAGCGGCTCAGCCGCAAGGACCGAAAAGAAGTCGGACGTGACGACCACCGTGCTCACCTCGGAAGGGTCTCCGTAGCCCGTCAGCACCAGAGCGTGGCCACCAAAGCCGGCGATTGCACTGAACGGGCGATTGCCATCCCGGAGTTCCGTGAAGGCCGGATATGACATTCCAAGCCCGGAGATTCCGGCGTCCTTCTTAGCCTCGGACACAAAGACGAGCTGGCTGGCTTCCGCGTAGGGTAACGGGCGGAGCAAAACTGCGCTGACAACGCTGAAGATAGAGGTGTTGGCGCCGATGCCAAGAGCGAGCGTTAGGACGGCGACGGCGGTGAATCCCGGGGACTTGCGGAGCATGCGAACGGCGAAGCGGAAGTCTTGCCAGCAGGTTTCAACGAACGATTCCCAGCCGGCTGAACGAACCTCTTCTTTTGTAGCGTCCAGGCTGCCGCGCTCCAAGCGCACGGCGCGGTGCGCGTCTTTGCGGCTCATGCCATGTTTCATCTTTTCCTCGACTGCCATGTCTAGGAAGCCGTTTAGTTCTTCGTCCAACTCCCGGCTGACCCGTTCCTTTCGGAGCAGCGATCGCAGTCCGCTCGCGATATGTTGCAGCAAGGACATGGCTCTTTACTCGTACCTCAGCGCGACCATCGGATCGACGCGCATTGCCCGCCGCGCGGGAACATAGCAGGCCACCAGAACTATTCCAATGAGCAGAGCAGAGACCCCTACAAAGGTTGTGGGGTCAGTTGTCGTCACGCCGTAAAGCATCTTCGCAAGTACGCGTGTAACCGCAAGTGCTCCGGCGAGACCAATACACACTCCGAAAATCGCCAACAAAAGGCCTCGACCTACGATTAGCGCAAGTATGTTGCGTGGTTCCGCTCCTAGCGCTATTCGAACTCCAATCTCGTGCGTACGTCGCGTCACCAAATACGAAATTACACCGTAAATTCCGGTAGCCGCCAAGATGGTGGCAATGCCAGCAAAAATGCTGAGTAAAAGCGTATTGAAGCGTCGCGCTGAGATTGACGCCGAGTAAACAGCCGTCATTGGTGCGGCCTCTGGGAGAGGCAAGTTCTTGTCGATTTCGTGGATTTCTGCCAGCACCACGGAACTCAGACTGTTCGGGTCTCCGACAGTGCTGACGACAAGGCTCATGTACGGGAGCGGAT
Organism: Acidobacteriota bacterium; assembly: GCA_003224105.1. GTDB lineage: Bacteria > Acidobacteriota > Terriglobia > Acidiferrales > UBA7541 > Acidiferrum. The sequence continues at coordinate 5,464 of QHYL01000108.1, forward strand.
TGTAAGGCAAGACGTTCTGTTGATAGGCCGTGTAAATCTCGATGTCTGGGTCTGCATCCAGTGCGAGGTCCCGCACGTCTCCCACAACTCCCACAATTGTCGGCCAAGGCGCTGCTGCTGGGTCTGCAAATGTTATGTGCTGACCAAGGGGGTCCTCATTTGGGAAAAAGCGTCGCGCGAAGCTCTGACTAATAATGACGACGGGAGGCGCTGAACTGGCATCGGCCTTCGTAAATGTGCGTCCCTTAATGAGCGGGATGTTCATCACCCGAAAGTAATCTGGACTTACGAGACGGTCCTGACAGCTCCCAGTCGAGCTGGACACGTCATTTGCGCCGCGCCGTTCGATAGTGAATTCGTCCGAATCACGGCCAGCGCCGAGTGGGAGATCGTTAACAGCACCTGCCGCCTTGACCCCAGGCAGGGTCGCAATTGCTTCCAGGAGCCGAGTGTAAAAGTCAGCCTGTTGCCGGGAATCTGCGTAAGAATACTTCGGCAGAGTCACCTTGGCGGTGAGAATGTTCTCAGTCTCGAACCCCGGCTTGACATTCAGCAAACCGACGAACGTGCGCGTCAAGAGTCCCGCTCCGATTAGCAGAACCATAGAAAGAGCGATTTCGGAGACCGTCAAGAAGCCACGAAGCCGGAGACTGCCGTCGCTAGTCGCAGTGGTTTTGCCGCCCTCCTTAAGCGATTCACTCGGACTCCGTGAAAAAGCCTGAAAAATTGGAGCGAGACCAAACAGCAGGCCGGTCGCCAGCGAGAGGAACAGGCAATACACAAGTACAGTGG
>QHYL01000729.1:0-910 GCA_003224105.1 Acidobacteriota bacterium
TGATACGCCCAAAGCGCGGCGCCGCCGCGCAAATCCTGCCCCTTCAGTCCGTCCACCACGAGCGCGGGATTTTCGGATCCGTTCAAGAAAAGTTTAGCGGAGCGGCCCTTGACCTCGATCCTGACCTTCGCCCAAGTCTCCGTTTGCAACTCCACATAAGTCTCGTAGACCGAAGGCCACTCGCGGCGCAGTTTGTACCAGCCGAAGTCCGGTTCGGAAGTGTATTGCACCGAGTGATTCCGCATGGCCTGGTCCTCCGCATGCGAATTCCCTGGCCGCAGGTAAAACAGTTCGTACCGCGAGGCGTCCGGCCGCGCCCGGAAGGCGATGCCTACAAAGCCGGGCATTCGCACACCCGGTGGCGTGGTTATCTTCAAAGCGATGTCAGCTTCGATGGTGCCATCCTGAAAATCCGTGCCTCGCAGAAGCGCGAAACCGTCCTTTTGCGCGTCTTTTGTCAGGCGCACCGCTTTACGTCCTTTGTATTCCACGGCTTCGGCCTTCACGTTAAGGAGGACCAGGTCCTTGGTGTCGCTGAGCGCAAACGTTTGAGCATCAGGCGCCGCCTGACCGAAGCCGGCCCAGCCTATTGCGATCGCGAAGACTCCCGCAACCGTGCCTCCCAGTTGTGTAATTCGAGACATATTCTCCTGCCTCCATCGTTAAACGCGGGAACATCCGCCGCGCAGAGCGCTTCCCCGCTCGCGAAGAAGTGACACTGCACCAGGCGCGCTGCGCCCTCCCGCAGTAGCCTGATTGACATCCCCTATAAACCTATAGACGAAGAACTGGCCTTTCCGTTTAACGCCAAAGGCCGCAGGAGTCATTCCTTCCTTAGAAAATAGCCATAACCCTTTTATTTTCAAAGGGCACTTTGCGGCTATTTTCATGGTTCGTTGTGGTTCGAAGA
>QHYL01000729.1:974-3498 GCA_003224105.1 Acidobacteriota bacterium
CCACAGGTGTCAAGCCCTGGCGCAGAATCATTAGGTGCAAATTGGTGACCTGTGCCCCCAAGGCCGAACGTATGCTCAGTTCGCGACGCCGCTGTTCAACGGAATACGCAATGACGCCATAAATTCCAAGCGATGCCAGAAACAGCGCCGAGCCGGCGAACAAAAGGGCCAGAAGCATTTGGAATCGGCGTGGCGCAACCGAATCAGACACCATTTCGGACATGGACCGCATGGCAACAATCGGCACCTCAAGATCCTCCGTATGAATGGCCTCGCGGACGGATGCTTCCACGCTGCGCTCATCGCCGTAGGTGCTTACAACAATCCCAGCCGATTGAGGCGCCCGCAAATTCTTTTCCCCAAACCAGTCCGGCACATAAACCATCATGACCGGTGCGGCGTCCAGTTTCACCGTGCGAACGTCGCCGACCACCCCAATGACCTCATCCTCTTCCTTGCCGCCCCAGAAGGTAAGGCAGGTACGCCCAATCGCGTGCTGGCCTGGCCAGAAGCGTTGCGCGGCGCTTTCGGAAACCACAACGACCTTCCTGCCTCGATCGCTTTCGCTGAAGATGCGGCCGTGCAGGAGTCGCACGCCCACAGCCGCGAAATAGTCGGGGCTCGCAACCCGGAAATTTGCAGGAAAGTGAAATGGGCCTCCCGGCGGAACGTCAAGTCCCGTGACGCTTGTTTCACCTTCCAGCGGCAGCCGGCTGACCCAGCCGGACGCATGAACGCCAGGCAGCCCGCGAAGCCGCTCAAGCAACGCGTTGTAAAAGTGCAGTCGCGCGGCTGGCTCGGAGTAGCGCTGCGGAGGCAAGTCAACGTCCACAGCCAGCACTTTTTCGGTGGCGAAGCCCGGGTTCACTCGGAGGAGATGAAACAGGCTCGATGTCAACAGGCCCGCAACAATGAGAAGCGCTGTGCACATTCCGACCTCAATGCCAATGAACGCCTCGCGTAATCGTCGTGAACCCTTACTCTCACCGGCACCGGCGCCGCCCGTTTTCAGCGCCTCTTGTACATCGCCTTTCGACGCGTGCCACGCGGGGAGGATTCCAGAGAGTATGCTGGTCAGCAAGGAAAGTGCTACCGCAAACCATAGCACTCGGGAATCCATATGAACTTCATCCAGCCGGGGCAGTCCCAGTGGCGCGGTCTGGACGAGCCACACGACCCCCAAGCTCCCAAGCCACACGCCAAGCGCTCCTCCTACGACTCCAAGCAGTAGGCTTTCCGTTAGCATTCGACGGAACAGGTGCCAACGCGTCGCTCCCAGCGCCATACGAATGGCCGCTTCGCGCATTCGCGCGGGAATCCGTGAGAGCATCATATTCGCCAAATTGACGCACCCGATCAGAAGCACCACACCGACCGCCGCGAGCAAGAGAATTAATCCGCGCCGCGCTGCTCCCACGACTTCGGACTCGAGCGGAATGATTGCGGCCTTCAGGTCAACACCGCTGTCCGTTTTTGCGACTTCCCTGCTAATCTGCGCTTGGATGACGTTCAATTCGGCCAAAGCCTGGTCGGGCTTCACGCCGGCTCTCAACCGGCCCAGAGCGGCAAAATCGAATTCGCCGACAAGGTCCCGGTCTTCGTCTCTCGGCCCGTTGAGCGGCTTGAAAAAGTCAATCTCCCGCCCAAAGCTGGTGAGCTGGCCCAGCTGTGTAGGGAAATGAAAGGAGGCGGGGAGAACGCCCACAACCGTGAACGGGACGCCATCTAAAGTAATCGCCCTTAAGTTCGCTGATCCCCAAACGCCGTGGATTTCCACGGGCTCTCCGGGGCCCGTGAGGTCCGCGCTTGCACCTTCCGCAATGGCAATGTCCTCAAAGGAATGACATTGTTTTCGCCAAATCTGATATCCGGAGAAGTTCGCTGGGATCATCGGATAGAACTTGGACATCTGGGCCCAAACAACTTGTATCAGGCAGAGCTGGTTCGGCTCATGGTAGGCGAGCGGACGAAGCAAAACGCCATTCACCACGGAAAAGACCGCCGTATTCGCGCCGATCCCAAGCGCCAGCGTCAGCACTGCTACCGCCGTGAACCCGGGATTCTTCCCCAGCATCCGGAACCCATACCGCAGGTCGTGCCACAACTCTTCAAGCGATAGGAACGTCTGTAAGTCTCTGCGGTCTTCTTGCAGCAAAGTAGTGTTGCCGAACTGGCGTCTCGCAGCGGCTGCAGCCTCTTCCTCCGACATCCCCTGCGCCACAAATCTCGCGGCGAGCAGTTGCAAATGTTCTCGGACCTCGTCATCGAATTCGCCCTCGTGTCCGCGTCCGCTCAAAAAGCCGCGCACTCTCGCCGCGCAGCCGCGCAGCCAGGATTCTCGCCGTGTGCTCATGATTCTTTTCTCGTTTCCAGCCGCTATCTTATCTCGCGCTCAGGATTCTCTTTCCCCTTCCAGCCGCAGCACGCGGCCAATCACGCCGGAAATTCGCTCCCAGTTTTTCGTTTCCAGATCGAGCTGCTTCTGCCCGCGTTTTGTAATGGAATAAAACTTCGCTTTGCGATT
>QHYL01000109.1 GCA_003224105.1 Acidobacteriota bacterium
CATCAGCGCAAGTGGGCCAGAACGTGGTGAGCCACCATTGGCGCGCTTTGCGCATTTCGGGTTCACGCCTGAGATTGTAGAGCTCCAGAATCAGTCGAGCCTGTTCGACGGTGGGCTTTGTGGCCATTTCTCCTCCAAGAATTTGTGCGGGTGACATTCTACCTTTGGCAAGCGGGTTTGTGCTGAAGGAGTTGAACTCATTTGAGCGGAAAGCCATCGGCGAAGAGTTTCCAGGAAGCTCAAGACAAGTAGCTAGCGGCGGATCCTAGGCATGCGAGGAGCTTGCGCGCAGTTTGAAACGCTGGATTTTTCCCGTCACCGTTTTGGGAAGCTCGCCACAAAAACGGATTTCACGGGGAACTTTGTGCGAAACCAGACGCGCTTGGACATGGCTGCGAATTTCCTCTGCCAGCTCGCTGGATTCCTCGCAGCCCGCGCGAAGCGTGACGTGCGCAACAGCATAGGTCAGCCCGCGGGCGTCCGTCGCGCCCACTACCGCGGCTTCCGCCACGTTGGGATGGCCGAGGAGCGCATTCTCCACTTCGACAGGCGAAACCCACATGCCCGCGACCTTCAGCATGTCGTCGGCGCGGCCGCAGTAGCGATAATATCCGTCGGCATCGCGCAAAAACTTATCGCCGGTGATGACCCAGCCGCCCCGTTTCGTGCGAGCGGTAAGTTCAGGAATGCGCCAATACTCCGCGAGCGCGCTGGCGCCGCGCACCCAAAGGTTGCCGATTTCGCCCACAGGGGGCTCGGCGCCCGCGTCATCAACAATCTTTGCGTCATAGCCAGGCACTGGAAAGCCGCAGCTTCCTGGTTTGCATTGGCCAGGCCTGCTGGAGATGAACATGTGGAGCATCTCGGTCGAGCCAATGCCGTCCAGAATTTGCAGACCTGTCGCTCGTTTCCAGCGGTCGAAAATCTCTGCCGGCAGGGTTTCGCCAGCGGAAACGCATTGGCGAACCGAGGAGAAATCGAGGCGATGGCTTGCGGTTTCCGCCTCTCTAAGAAGGGCGGCATAAAAAGTGGGAACGGAGAAGAAAATCGTCGGCCGATGTTGGGAAACCATTTCGATGACGCGCGCGGCAGTGGGGCGTTTGGGATTTAGAAGCGTGCTGGCGCCAAACGCGAGCGGAAAATACATGCCATTTCCCAGGCCGTAGGCGAAGAAGAGTTTCGACGTCGAAAAAGTTATGTCTTCCGAACGCAAGCCAAGTACGCCTTGCGCGTAATTGCAAGTTGTGACAAGCATGTCCGCATGGCGATGAACGGCGGCTTTGGGCGTTCCGCCGCTCCCAGACGTGTAAAGCATAAACGCCGAATCGCTCGAGGAAGTTTCTGCCGGGGCAAGCGCATCGGAAACGGGCGCGATCCAATCGTCCCAAATGGTGGAGGATACACCAGGCGTTTCGACTCGTCCCTCTGCGACGATCACAATCGGAATTTGCGCCCGCTCGCGGCAGGATGGCAAGAACGCTTCCAACGCTTCCGAATGAACGATTGCGGCTCGTGGCTCGCTGTCCTCAAGGTAATGGATGTAATCCGCGGACCGGGCGAAGGGATTCACCGGTACCGCCACCGCGCCAATTTTGGCCGCGCCAAAAAAAGAAGCGATGAATTCGGCCGAATCCGGAAGCACGATGAGGACGCGGTCGCCACGCGATACCCCCAATTCCAGCAGCGCGTTTCCGGCGCGATTTGTAAGGGCTAGCAGCTCCGCGTAAGTCACACCCCAAGGTTCGCCAACAATGGCCGTCTTCCGCGGATGCCGTGCGGCAGGAGCATCCACAAAATGCGCGGCAATATTGAACTGCTCTGGAATGTCCGCGGGCAGAAATGCGTCGGAAGAAATCGCGGTCATATTGGTTTATTGACGGCGGCTCTATTGAAGCGACGCCTTGGCCCCGGTAATACGAATTTTGTACCAGGCTGTTCCGGCAGGGTAGAGGGCGTCGTCGATCTCCGAATTCTTCTGCCCGCCGGGCTCGATGGTTGTGGCAATGGTGCCTTTGTTGATGAGGATGGCGGTGTTGTTAGCGCCGACATACGTGGTTTCGTACTGGATATTGCTGTAGGTGTAAGACGCCGATTTGTTTTCAATGCTCACGACCCAGACCGCAGTGGTGCCGGTGCGATCCTTGCCCATCGTGGCGCGCTGGACCTTTAAGTCGCGAACCGGATCGGCAGGGCCTGTAGGCTGAGCGGCTTGGGCGGCTACGACGGGACCCAGTTTGGCCGACTTGGCTTTCGAGATAAACATGTAGCCGCCAATAGCAAGCGCCAGCGCAACCACGCCAACGCCGGTCCACATACCCATGGATGCAGATGACTTTGCTTCTTGAGATCCATCGAACATAGGCTCCCCCTCTCTCTGCCCCGGCAGTCCTTGCAGGACGTGCTCATTCCAGGTCACAGAAAACAGAGGAGCCGTACTGCAAGTGAAAGTGGCGGTCGCGCCGGAAAGCGTCCCCCGCCTCGGGGCGAGAGCCGCCCTAGAAATACCACTGATTTCCGTCGAAGTCCATAACCGGCATGCCGCCGGAAGTGGATTCTTTCAGGAACGCGTTTTTCAAAGGCTAGAGTTTCGTTCCGACTGGCGGACAATACGCGTACAATCCGTAAACGTGACGGCGCGATTGGGGACTAATGCCTTTCGTTCGTCCGGTCACGACAAGCCGGTGGCCTTCTCGTGCGAGGGTGCTACGCAACCATAGATCCCGAAAGCAGAAAGTGGACAACGATGAGAACGGAATTATTGCTGCGATTCAACGGCGCTGTCGAGCGGGATCCGGCCATCGATGCGTGGATGAAAGAACATGCAGGGGAATTGGGAGCCATCGCGCATCACTGGTTTGAGGTGATGCGAAAATGCGGGGACGAAGTCCGGGAACTTTTGCATGACGGCTGTCCGGTCGCATGTTTGGGAGATGCGCCCTTCGGCTACGTCAATGTGTTCACCTCGCACGCAAACGTAGGGTTCTTTCACGGCGCGGCGCTGCCGGATCCGGCCGGTTTGTTGCAAGGCGCCGGCAAGTTCATGCGTCATGTGAAGCTGAGACCGGGAACGGCCACAAACGCTGCAGCGCTAAGCGGGCTCATCGATGCAGCGTACTCGGATATAAAGGCCCGCCTCGAAAACGGCTAGCTCAGAGGAACGCCTTGTGAAGCGCCAGATGAGTAGCGGCATGTCTGCTTCTAACGCCAGCAACGAAAACGATACCTGCTAGTGCGCTTATCGGGGGCAATCTGTCGCCCAGAGGCATTACTTCTGGTTTGCCCGTCACTCGGGAAGAGCATCCTCAAATCCACGGCAGACAAACACGGCAATACTCGAATACACTGTGTCCCGAGGACCATTGCTGTTCCGCGGTCAGATTCCTACGACCATGTAATACAGGAGAGAAACGTGGATCTGCTGCTTCACCCCTCAATTACCCAAAGCGAGCTCTCCCGCTATTACAAACGAGCATTCAAGAATGCAGTCGAGCTATTCGTCGTGACGGCCTATCTCACCGAAGCGGAAAGCACAATTCATGGTGGCCGACCAGATTGACGGGTTTCATCCAAAGGCCGTGTTTTGGAAAGAGGAAGACGACAAATGCTTTGCCATTGTCGGTTCTTCAAACCTAACTCAAGCGGCATTCAAATCGAACTATGAGGCAAACGTGTTCTTTCCACTGTCCGAAACTGATTATTTCAAGGGTAAGAAGTGGGTAAAGAGTATCGAGACGCGGTCGGTGGTGGTGTCAGAAGATTGGCTGATAAAATACAAAGAAGCTCCCCTTGGACGCCCACACCGGGCACGGGGACCTAGTAAGGGGGATCAGGATACTACACCGGTGCTTGCACTCAAACTGCCGATACCATCGGGAATGGAAGCGCAGATTGCCAAACGGCGCGCTCATCTCGCAGTGTACAAGAAAAAACAGGCTGGCCTGATGCGCTTATTCCGGCGCTGCGAAAAAAAGCAGATCAACTCCAAGCACTTTTACAACGAGCTACCGAACTACTGGAGCGCGAAGGCCGGTGATCGCCTCCAGGGTGCCGGTTGGGAAATAAAGGGTAAACACAGCAATTTTCAGGAGCTGTCGAAGAGCTTCGTAAAGATTCTCGATGTGGCCGACGAAGACCGAGATAACGTAGTGTCCGAGGAAATCGACAGGCTAAGTGAGCAGAATGTCCCAACCCGGAGGGCTTTCCTTTCCGAAATGCTTTGCTTACCGTTCCCAAAAGAATATCCGGTACTGAACCAACCGGTTCAAGACTACCTGAGAGCAGTCAAGCATAAGGCACCACGAGGCGCGAGCGAGGGAGCTCGTTTTATCCACCTAGCCAAGACACTGCGGTCATCGCTGCTTCAGAACCCCGGTCATCCCGCGAAGAGCCTTGCCGAACTCGACACAGTAATCTGGCTTGCGTATGGCAAGAAGACTTAGCTAACGCACCGAGGGAAGCACAGCCCCAAAAGACGCTTCACCGGACGGCCAAGAATCTGCGTTTTTACCTTTCGGAACTGCCAATGCGACTCCGGGCGTGTTGTCGGCGATTCCGAAGTAATCCTGTTGAGGATCGTGCGGATAAGTCCCGGCATGTCGCATACTTTTTAGTGATCGTGGGCGGATCACGGGTCACTCGGAAGTGATTTTGGTTGTCCTGCGCAGAGACAAGGTCAAGCTTCGCCAATGTCTTCCTTCCAGACTTCGGGACGCTTGTTTATGTATTTGGCCAGCAACTCGATGCATTCAAGGGAGTGAAGATCAATGACCTTGATGCCATTCTCGCGCAGCCAATCGACTCCACCCTGAAAGTTCACTGATTCCCCGACGACGACGGTCCCGATTCCAAATTGACGGATCAGTCCGCTGCAGTACCAGCAAGGAGCGAGGGTGGTGACCATGATTTTGTCGCGATAGGTTCGCTGGCGACCCGTCCGGCGAAACGCGTCGGTTTCGCCATGCGCCGAGGGATCCCCCTCCTGCACGCGACGATTATGGCCCTTGCCCAGGAGCGTTCCTTCTCGAGTGAAAAGAGCGGCGCCGATCGGGATTCCTCCTTCGGCAAGGCCCGCGCGAGCTTCCGCCAGCGCGGTTTGCAACATCTTCTCGAGCTTTTCTCGGTCCTTATTGGTGTCCGCGCTCACCGGTATAGTCCCTCTCTATTGATGCGTTTTCATTCAGACTTTTGAGCCAGGGGGAAAGCCCGCAGGAATACAAGGTGCATTGGCCAGAAGAAAATTGCGATGCATCCAGCGAGGATAACGACCAAGTGTGACGGTGCAGGCCCCCACGCGCGGTGAAGCAAGGGGTCCTGAAAGGCATAATTCATGTTGAACTCCGGAGGCAGAAATCGCGAAAAGACGAGCACGGCTCCGGTAATCGCGGTTTGCAAAGGCAGGGCCCGGCGATCGTAGCCGAGGACGAGCAAAGCCCAAAGCAGCACGATGGGCAAGCCGATGTGGAAGCAGGAAAGCAGTCTCAGCCACAAGGCGTAATGCGTGTCCCACATATACTCCGTCCCGCCAATGAAGTGGCGCCCCGTCACAATGCGCCAGGAGACGTCCAAGCTCCACAGAACTCCGACAAGCGGCGTAAGGAGCGCTTGGCTCGAAACCAGCAGGGAATTCCGGAACCATAACCCGAGGCAGGCCACCACCACACTGACGTCACACAGATGCAGCATGTTTTGCCAGCCCCACGACCAGGTGTAGAGAGGGAACCAGACGAGCACCCAAACGAGTGCAACCCAACGCGCTATGGCAAAAGACTTTGTTTCTTTGCGCATGCCTATTCGGCCATGCCTCCCCATGGAATGCCAATTTGCGCCAAAGCGTAACACAGGCTCCAATATGGA
>QHYL01000110.1 GCA_003224105.1 Acidobacteriota bacterium
CCCTGCGATTGGTAACGCCAAGTGACTGAACAACCCGGCATGCTGTCGGGAAAATCTTGCGAGATTTGCTCCAATACATGGCTTTCACCTCCTTGCTGGCTCAGGAAATGCAATTCGAAAACCAGACGTAATGAAATGCGCAGAAGGAGGAAATGCCGACTCTTAAAGAATGGTTTGATGCCGTTTGGGTAGGTGAAGCACACACGAAGAACACGGGACGATTGGGAGCTTCGCGAGGAAGCTAGAGAATTTCCAGAATTTCCTCGTAGCGCTTGAATGGAGGAATCAGATAGGCGCCAGCAAGTTCGGTGCGCGCCCAGGCAAGCATCTGGCGGGCGACTTGGAAGCCGCAGTCGCGCGCGGAGGCTCCGGCGGCTTCCATAGACTTCAACAAAGGCTCAGGAATTACGATCCCGGGCACTTCGTTGTTCAGCCGCAGCGCCTGCTTGTAACTGTTTAATGGCCAAACGCCGATCATCACGGGAATGGCCGGCTTGCCGCCTAGTTTTTTGAGGAAGGCATGCCAGTGCTCCGGGTCGAAAAGCGGCTGGGTCATGGCGTAGTGAGCGCCGGCCTCGACTTTTGCGTGGAACCTCGCGATCTCGTTGTCGAGATCGTCGGCCATCGGATTCAGCGCCACGCCGATTGAAAAATTAGTGGCTCCGCCCAGGGTCTTGCCCGCCCAGTCCGTCCCTTGATTCAATCGGCTAAGGACTTTCACAAGGCCCACCGAATCCACTTCATATACGCCGCTGGTTTCCGGGTAATCGCCGACTGAGGGCGGATCACCGGTTATCGCCAGCACGTTACGCACGCCGCCGACGGTCCATGCGCCCAGCAGCGCGGCCTGCAAACCGATGATGTTCTGGTCGCGCGTGGTCAAATGAGGAACCGTTTCCACTCCGCGCGCTTCCAGGGCACCGGCAACGACGAGCGCATCCATACCCACGCGCGCCATCGCGCCGCTGTTGATGTCGATGGCGTCCACCTTTTGAGAGGCCATCACTTTGTCCACTTGCTCGAAAATGCGGTCAAGCGAAAGACCCTTTGGCGGATCGATTTCCACGCACACCACAAATTCTTTTTTCTTCAGCTTCTTCCAGAATTGGCTTTCGGGCTCGCGCTGCGAAACGGGTGCGGGTTTGGCCACCGCTTCCACTACCGGCGATGCCGCATGGGCTTTCACCGGACGGAGCGATTTGACGGCTTCCGCCATCGCGCGAATGTGCGCGGGCGTCGTGCCGCAGCAACCACCTAGAATGCGCGCGCCCAGCGCTGCCGCCTCGCGGGCAAACAGCGCGAAATATTCCGGCGAAGATTTGGGATATACGATGCGGTCGCCTTCGCGCTTCGGAAAGCCCGCGTTGGGCATCCCGCTGATGCGAATGTCGTCGACGGCCGCAAGTTCCTGGAGAATCGGAAGCAACGCTTGGGGACCTACCGTGCAATTCGCGCCGATTACCTGCACATTTTTGTTTTTTAATTGAGCTGCGGCATCCGAAGGGCGAATATCACCGTGCGTCGTGCCTTCTTCCGAATAGGTAAGCTGGGCAACGATAGGCAGGCCAGAAAACGAGCGGATGGCGTCCACTGCGAGCAACACTTCTTCAATGTAGGAAAAGGTCTCGAGAATGTAGAAATCGACGCCGCGCTCTTCGAGCGCCATTGCCTGCTCGTAAAAAACGTCCAGTATCTCTTTGTCGTCCGGATGGCGCGCCTGGACGCCGAGCCCGAGCGGCCCGATGGAGCCCGCGATCAGCACTTCGCGCGCGGCGGATTCGCGGGCTTCGCGAGCGATTTTTACGCCCCGGCTGTTCAAACGCTGCACTTCGTCGCCGAGTCCCAACGGCGCGAGCTTGAAGCGATTCGCGGCAAAGGTGTTCGTCTCGATGATCTGCGCGCCCGCTTCGATATACGCCTGATGCACGCGAAAAACCGCTTCCGGCTCCGTTGTATTCAATTCGTCGAAGCAACGTTGCGGCCCTACGACTTCGTGGAGCATCGAGCCCATCGCTCCATCGGCGATGAGAATCGCATCCTTCAGGCGCTGATTGAAGTCGTGAATTTTCATCCCTTAATTTTTCACCCTTAGCAAACCCAGAATCCGCCCGGAATCACGAAAGCGGAAACGATGCCGACTACATCCAAAACGAAAGACCATGCGCTGCCAACCGCCGCCAATTTCAAATCTCTTGCCCGCTGTACGAGACCTCGATCGAAGAAAAAATGAATTAACAGGGACCACTCCGCCAGCCGAATGGGGATAAGCAAGCCAAAAAAGAGCGAAGCGGCAGCCCACTCGGGCCATTTGTTGTCAAAACGCATGGCCAACAGAAACCAAGTCCCGCCGAACAAGGTTCCCGCAACGAGGCCGATCCCTGTTCGCGCCAGCCCGACCAGCCAAGCGTTTCGCGGCGACTGGAAGACATTTGTAAGCACACTTGCCGCAACCGAGTAACCGAGAAGCTTTACTCCGGTAAAAGCGGCAAACCCTATTAGTCCAGGACCGGCAGGCACGCGGGATTCTCCCTACCGTTTCTGTTCCATGAGCGAGGCGACAGTACTCATGAGATCGTATTTGGTGAGAATTTCGAAGTGCGAATTGCCCATGTCCACAAAAACCGCGGGGTTTTCGTGGCTCAAAATGTGCGTCACGCGCTCGACCGGAGCGGTCTTCGGCACCTGCGGCAGAGGATTGCTCATCACCTCGCGCACGACGAGCTTCCGCAAATCCTTGCCTTGCAGCGCGAGATTCAAAATCTGGTCTTCGTAAATCGTGCCAATAGGAGTGTTTTCCTCGAACACGGGAATCTGGGAAATGTCCTGATCTTGCATGCTCTTCAGCGCGTGAAAAACGGTTTGGTACGGCCGCGCAGTCACCAGTTCGCGCACTTTGCCTGAGGCATGCTTGGCCTTTACGACTTGGGCTGCGGTGATTTGCATCGCCGCGTCCACGTAGCCGCGCTCGCGCATCCATTCATCGTTGTAAACCTTGCTGAGGTAGCGCATGCCGGTATCGGGAAGCAGCGCAACGACAAAATCGTTCGGCCCGAGGTTCTTCGCCACCTGCAGGGCGCCCGAAAGGCAGCCGCCGCCCGAACCGCCGGTGAAGAGGCCTTCGAGTTTGGCGAGCCGCCGCGCCACGACGAAACACTCTTCGTCGTTCACCTGAATAATGTCGTCGAGAATCTTCAGATTCATGGTCGTGGGAAAAAAATCTTCGCCAATGCCTTCCACAACATACGTTTTGGCCTTGATGGTCGTTCCGGTCTTCACGAAGTCGTAGTACAGAGAACCGTAGGGATCGACGCCAACAATTTTAATCGCCGGATTTTGTTCTTTTAGATATTTCCCTGCCCCGCTGATGGTTCCGCCCGTGCCGAGCCCGCAAACGAAGTGCGTAATCTTGCCTTCGCTGTCCTCCCATATTTCCGGGCCCGTCGTGCGATAGTGGGCTTCGGGATTCATCGGGTTGTCGTACTGATTGGGATAATACGAATTGGGAATTTCGCGCGCGAGTTTCTTGGCTACGGAATAATAACTCCGCGGATCCTCCGGCTCGACCGCGGTGGGGCACACAATCACTTCCGCGCCCAGGGCTTTCAGCAAATCCACTTTCTCCTTGGACTGCTTGTCCGTGGTGGTAAACACGCATTTGTAGCCGCGCACCGCCGCCACCAGCGCCAGCCCCATGCCGGTATTCCCGGAAGTGCCCTCGATGATCGTGCCACCGGGTTTCAGCAGACCGCGCTTTTCCGCATCGTCGATCATGGTGAGGCCAATACGGTCTTTCACGGAGCCGCCGGGGTTCGTGAATTCCGCCTTCACGTACATCTGCGGCTTGAGGTCCTTGTTAATGCGGTTCAGCCGCACCAAGGGCGTGTGCCCGACAGCTTCCAGAATGTTGTTGCACTTCATCCGTTGTCCCGGTCTCTTTCGGTTGTGTCGAGTTCTCCGCGAAGGTGCATCCAGTTTAGCATCTTAGCGAAATGCGGGGATACTTGGTGACACCTGTGTTGAAATGGCGGCGATTGGATTATGCTTTTGGCGGGACGAAGGAGAAACGCAGATGGACCGGCAGAATATTTCGAGCGGCGCGCCGTGGGAACCTATTGTGGGGTACTCGCGCGCAGTGCGCATCGGCAATAACATAACGGTTTCAGGAACGACCGCGACGGGCCCCGACGGCAGAATTGTCGGTGTGGGCGACGCCCGTGCGCAGACAATCCAAACGATTCGCAACATCGAAGCGGCGCTGGCACAGGCTGGGGCGACCTTGAAAAACGTGGTGCGCACGCGCATCTACGTGACGAACATTTCAGAATGGGAGAAGGTCGGACGCGCTCACGGAGAGTTTTTCGGCGAAATCCGTCCAGCGACGAGCATGGTCGAAGTGAGCAAGCTGATTTCGCCCGAGATGCTGGTCGAGATCGAAGCCGACGCGGTTGTCCCGTAGAAAAGAGCTCGAAACAAAAACCTTTCGCGTCAACCAAGGAACGCCCCTTGCCTGCCAACGAAAAAAACATGTCGCCCGCGTTGTACGATTCGTTCATCGCGGACTATTACGACGAATCGCCGATCGTGCGCCAGCGCACGCAGGACGTGACGTTCTATCGCGACGCCGCGCGCGAATTCGGCGATCCGGTGCTCGAGCTGGGTTGCGGCACCGGACGGATCACCATGGCGCTCGCGCAAACGGGCAAGCGCGTCACGGGCCTGGACCTCTCCGAACGCATGCTGGAACGCGCCGCGCGGAAACGCGCCGCGCTCAACAAAGAAGAGCGCGAGCGCGTCCATTTGGTGCAGGCTGACATGACGCAGTTCGACTTGGGCGACAAATTCCAGCTCATCATCATTCCGTTCCGGCCGTTTCAGCACTTGCTCGAAGTGCGCGATCAAGTCGCCTGCGTTGAGCGCGTCCGCAAGCACTTGCGGCCCGGGGGGCGCCTGATCCTTGACGTGTTTCAGACCGACGCCGAGCGCATGCACGATCCGGTGCACATGCGAGAATCTCCGCTGATCGAATATACGACGAGCGACGGCCGGCAGGTGCGCATCAGCGAACGTGTGGCCGCGTTTCACCGGGCAGAACAGCGCAACGACGTGGAGACGATTTACACCATCGAGCATCCCAGCGGAAAGAAAGAGCGCCTGGTGTTTGCCTGGCCGCTACGCTACTTCTTCCGCTACGAAATCGAGCACCTACTGGCGCGCTGCGGATTCCGCGTGTCGGCGGAGTACGGCGATTTCGACCGCTCGCCCGTCCGCGACAATTCCCCTGAAATGATCTTCGTCGCCGAACCCGGCTGGTAGCGGCAACCCATGCGTCTCACCGGCCTTTGCGCTGACAGATGTGCGATGACGCCCCTGCTTCGCGCCTTGCCTTCGCGAACCCCGCCGTTCATGCCATAATGACCCAAGGAGATTCGGCAGTGGATAGCTTGCTTTCGCGAATCACGATCACGCCGGGGACACGTTCGGGCCAGCCTTGCATCCGCGATCTGCGTATTACCGTTTGGGATATTCTGCGGTGGCTTGGTGCGGGCGGATCTCATGCGCAGATCCTTGCCGACTATCCCGAACTCACCGAGGAAGACATACTTGCCGCTCTTCAGTGGGCTTCGACGCTGAAGGATAATCTTGTTCTCCGATAGGCGGAATGAAGCTCCTGCGGGACGAAAACCTCTCCCCTGAATGCTTGAAGCGATTACCGAGCCAGAAAAGAGATACTGAAATTTTTCGCGAAGTATGGGTAAAGATTTGCTACTTGCGTTTTGCGTGGAAGACGCCGTTGGGCTGGTTGAAGACGGCTTCCGTGACTTTGCCAGATGCGTCCATTTGAAAATCCACGCTGAAGCCGGGCAGACCCTTCAAGTCAAATGACAATTCCTTGCGCGGAATCAGCTCATACACAGGTTGCCCCGGCAGAGTAAGGCGCAGAACGTCGCCAGCGACGGCAAACGTGACGGTCTGGTCGGCGAGCAGGTAGTCGCCGGCAAGTTTCTGCAAAACATCTTGCGAGATTTTTTCGGGCGCGCGCGTGAAGATAATGTCCTCGCCAAGCGCAGGCGCGAGCGGGGCGGCGATGCGGTCAATATCACCCTTCTTGTTCATCTCGAACTGAAACTTTTCGCCTGCGGCGAAGCTGTCGGAATCTTCCGGGACTTGAAAAATGTCGTAGTGATAGTACTCAAGCGGATAAGGCCCCAGTTTGTTGAGGCTCAACTCGAGGGCGTCGCCCTTGAGGCCGACTTTGATAGCGCCGTAGCCCGCGTTCTGATACTCGC
>QHYL01000111.1 GCA_003224105.1 Acidobacteriota bacterium
CGTGCGAAATTCCCGCGGATATGTGTCCGGTCAAATGCTTGCCAAACGCAAAGAGCAGCGTGGCCCCCAGCAGCAGCCAGGGAATCACGCGAAGAAAGGTCTTTGCCGGCGTGTGAATTAAGAGAATCGCGCCGGCAAGACCGCCGGCGAAGCTGGTAATCACCAGAGGAATCAAAATGCGAAGAGGAATGTTCAGCTTTTGCGGATAAGCGTTGCCGCTCGCCGTAGTTCCAACCCACAAAGCGAGTGTGTTGGTCGCATTAGCCGGAATCGCCGGAACACCGGTGAACAAAAGCGCTGGAAAGGCGACAAAGCTTCCGCCCCCGGCCACGGCATTGATGCCGCCTCCCAGGGCTCCGGCAAAGAAAAGAAAAATGGCCGTTTGCAGGTTCAAGCAGAGGTTGTATCACGATTCGCGAATCGCCCTCTAGTCAGGAAAAACGCTGAGCGGCCCAACCCGTTTTACGATTGCTCGCGCACTATCGCCCACAAATCTCTCAGCGGCAATTTGACGGGTGTGCCCGCGCGGGAGCATTATTTCCACGGGACGAGCTTCTTCTATCTCCAAGCAAGCGCGCCCGAACGGGATATTCCTCGTCGGGCGTTTGAAATTCATTGCTTTTCAAGGGAGCCGCCGTGGCAACACCGCGTCAGAAACTCAGCACAAAAGACCTGAAAGTGAAGCGCAGCCAGAAACTCAGTGAAGCGCAAATTGCCGTGCACTGGAAGGAAGAGCAATACTATCGGCCTCCCAAAAAGTTTATCGCGCAGGCCAAACTCAAAGACCCCGCTTTCGTCAAAAAGTTCAGCGAAAAGCATTTCCCGGGTTGCTTCGATCACTACGCTTCCCTGCTGGATTGGGACAAACCCTGGCGCAAAACGCTGGACACGAGCAATCCTCCTTTCTGGAAATGGTTCGTGGGCGGAAAGCTGAACGCCTGCTACAACTGCGTCGACCGGCATCTCGCCAAATATAAAAACAAAGCCGCCATCATTTTTGTTCCAGAGCCCGAAGGCGAAGCCTATACGGTCATCACTTATCAGGAGCTTTACAAGCGCGTGAACGAAACCGCTGCGCTGCTGCGCGATTTCGCAGGCCTGAAAACCGGCGACCGCGTGACGATTCACATGCCGATGATCCCCGAGCTTCCCATTACCATGCTGGCCTGCGCGCGCCTGGGCGTCGTGCACTCCGTCGTGTTCGGCGGATTTAGCGGAGAGGCTTGCGGCCTGCGCGCCGCCGACTCCGGCAGTCGCGTGTTGATTTACGGCGACGGCTACTGGCGCAACGGCAAGTGGGTGGACCACAAAGCCGCCGCCGAAATTGCGGTAAAAACCGCCGAAAAAGAAGGCCAGCACATCGGCAAGGTTCTCGTCTGGAAGCGCTATTCGAGCAAGTACAGCTCGGAAACTCCGATGGTCGCAAATCGCGACTATTTCATTGACGACGTTCTCAAAGATTATCGGGGCAAAACCGTCGAGCCCGCTTCCCAGGACGCCGAAGCGCCGCTCTTCCTGATGTACACCAGCGGCACCACGGGCAAGCCCAAAGGCTGCCAGCATCGCACCGGCGGATATCTCGCTTACGTGACCGGCACCGCGAAGTATTACCAGGACATTCATCCCGAAGACGTTTACTGGTGCATGGCGGACATCGGCTGGATCACCGGCCATTCCTACATTGTTTATGGCCCGCTTGCTCTCGCAGCCACCAGCGTCCTTTATGAAGGTGTGCCGCAATTTCCCGACGTCGGCCGTCCGTGGCGAATCGCAGAGCGCCTCGACGTCAATATTTTCCACACTTCGCCGACCGCGATTCGCATGTTGCGCAAAACCGGCGCAGAAGAACCGAAAAAATATAACTACCATTTCAAGCACATGACCACGGTCGGCGAGCCCATCGAGCCGGAAGTCTGGCAGTGGTATTACGACGTCGTCGGCAAACGCGAAGCCGTCATCGTGGACACTTGGTGGCAAACCGAAACGGGAGGATTCCTCTGCACCACCAAGCCCGCGCTCGATCCGATGAAGCCCGGCAGCGCAGGCCCTCCGGCGCTGGGAATTTATCCCGTGATTTGGGACGAAGAAGCGAAGGAAATCAAAGCCGGCTCGAACGTGGCCGGAAACATCTGCATCCGCAATCCCTGGCCGGGCATCATGCAAACCATTTGGGGAGACCCCGACCGTTTCACCCGTCAGTATTACGCTAAGTATTGCCGGAACCCGAAAAGCAAGGATTGGCGCGATTGGCCGTATTACGCTGCGGATGGCGCCGTGCTTGCCGCGGACGGCTACTATCGCATCCTCGGCCGCGTGGATGATGTCATCAATGTCGCCGGCCACCGCCTCGGCACCAAGGAAGTCGAGTCGGCTTGCCTCACGATTCCGGAAGTTGCGGAAGCCGCCGTCGTTCCTGCAGTGGACGAAGTGAAGGGCCGCGTCCCGGTCGTTTACGTTTCGCTGAAGCCTGGGTTCCAGTCGACCAAAGACGTCCAGGAGAAAGTCACCATCACCATCGAAACCATAATTGGCAAAATCGCACGGCCAAAAAATATCCACGTCGTGCCGGACATGCCGAAAACCCGCTCCGGCAAAATCATGCGCCGTGTGCTCGCTGCCATCGAGAACCGCATGGACACCGGCGACATCACCACGCTCGCGAATCCCGATATCGTCGAGCAAATTCGTGTCCAGGTGCAGGGCCGCGACGCAGGGAAGCTCCAGGAAGGCCCCGAAGACATAAAGCGCTTCGGCCAGGAAAGCTAAATGAGTGGAATTTTGGCATTGAGTATGCCCTTAAGAGACACTGCCATACCTAAGTGCTTGTATTTCAATGGCTTACACCTAGGCGCACGGCAAGGCGTTCGCGAATTGTGCCGGAACTCATTACCGCCGCCCCTATCGCCGAGTCCTAAAATGTCCTAGTACATCGGTACCTCTCAGATTTGAATCGATTTTGTATCGGGAGTCCTATTGTGGGCTAGCCCCACCCCAGATACACTTTGGCTTCGCTCAGGAGGACTGTCTTGACGGGTTCTGAACGCCGCACCACACAACGTTTCACCATGCGGCTGCCACTCACGGTTCGCTGGACGACAGGTGCCGCCGTCGGCGAAACCAGCACCGAATCGCGGGACGTCAGCTCCCGCGGTGTCTACTTCTTTCTAACCAAGGACGTCAAAGAAGGCTCGCCTGTCGAGATTCTTCTCACGTTGCCGAACGAAATAACCATGGCCGGCCCCGTGCGCGTCCGTTGCCTCGGCCGCGTCCAGCGCACCGAGCCGCGCGAGGAAGGCGCCGTGGGCGTAGTGGCCGCGATCGAGCGGTACGAGTTTCTTCGCGGCGACCAGGATTGATAAATTTTCCCGGCTGCGCAGGCTGACCTTACGTCCCCGGTTCACCGCGCAGAGCCAATTTCCCAAGAGTCCGCAGGATCAATCACGGGATTCTTGCATTCGCCTGCGGCGCGAAAAAGTTTCTTCGAGTTCCTTGCTCGCACACTGCGGAGGCGGGCAGGATCAAGCCGGGGTGCCTTGGCCCCTCAGCGAAGCGCCCCGGCTCAGTTTTTTCATCACACCGCAATTTGTCATTCCGCGTGAAGCAGGCCGAGGTTTTTCTTCCACGTTCGATCCCGCAAACGAGTCGGGCCTGCGCAGTCGAGGTACCCTTCGGCCTCGCGGTTTTTTGCGCGATGAATCTCTCTTCCTCTTTTTTTTCGTAATTTATACCCTTACTTCTTCAATCTTGGCCGCAGCTTTCCTGCGGCGAGGGCCATAAGCGAACGGCGACGGGCGGTGAGTTTAGCGGAGTCTATACGGCCCTGCCGGAAGAGCCAGCGGAGAAAATTCTCGGCACTGCGCTCGGCCTTGAGCGAGTTACATTCGCCGCAGCAGGAAACCAGGTTGCGGTAGGAATTGCCGCCGGAGTGAACCCGGGGAATCACGTGGTCGAGGCAGCGCGTTCTTGGGCTGAGCCGGCGGGAACAGTAGAAGCAGAGGCCGCGTTCGCGCGAGTGGATGCCTTCGCGCAGCGGGCGCGTTTGCAGGAAATTCACCTTTTCGAGCTCGGCCTTGCCGGACGTGTGCGCGACCGCGGCAATGACTGATGCACCACTGAAGACGGCGCTACCAAATCGCGGCCCCGCGCTCTTCTCTTCTAGCCAGAATTCAGCTTGTCTTCGCGGAGAACCATGCCGCCGCGGTCAAACACACTGTAACCAGGGTGGAGAAAACGATGGGGATGGTGAAGGCGTATCTCCAGCTCAAAGCTGTGACTGCTACAAAGCAAATGGCGAGCGCCCACGCAATGCTTCGCACGCGTCCCAAAGTCTCTGCCGGAAGTCGGCCCAGCTGCCACGCTAATACCGCCGCGAACAAAAGAAACACAGAGAAAAAAAGCCCGAACGCGCTGAAGAAGTCCCAATAAGTCCGGGTAAACCCTTGCGCGTCAAAGCGAACGGAGCGCATTAGACCAAGAACCGCGTCCGCTCCCCATTCCGGATTATTCTGGCGAAACCCAAACGTATGTCCGGCGGCAAAAAGCAGCAGGACAACAGAAGAGATTCGGTAAAGAATCGGCGCTTTCACCTGCTTCCTCCTGAACATTCACGGTGGCAGTTTACCGCCCCATCCCCGCCCCGCGCGGCCGCCTTGCCTTCGGTTATGCTTAATCCCTCAAACACCCACCAATTCAAAGGCCTGCCCCACCCGGCCGTCCTTAGAAACTCGCCACCGCCGCGGTTTCACTCGGACACGTTTCGAAGATGGGCAGCAGCCGGGCCATTTCCAACGCTTGCCTCAACTTCGGGCCGAGATGACACAGCCTCAGGCCTCCGCCTTTGGCTTTGGTCTTCCGATGCATTTCGATAAGCGCGCCGAGGCCCGCGCTGTCCACATAATGGACTTGCTCCAGATTAACGACAATCCGTGTGGCGCCCGATGCGAGCAGATCGTCGATCACCGTAACCAGCCCGCTGCTCTCTTCTCCGAGCACCAGACGCCCTTTGAGCGCCAGAAGGTAGATTCCATTCGTCTCACGCTGCGTTATTTCCAAAGGCATCGCTGGCCTCCCCCGGGAACGATTCAAGGATCATTCCGCGCATTTGCGAATGCATTCATAATAGCCTCGGATTCTCAATAGCGAAAGAAACAGTCGAGCCCTGAAAAACGGAAGTCCGGTCTACCCCGAGCGGTTTTCGCGACGGGCCACTTCCTCATAACCGTTCCGCCAGGAGGGCTCTCCACCTGCCTACAGGCTCATCCTCGTCGGCTGGATGAAGGATGCTGACACTCCTGGAACAAATCGAGGCTCGCGTATATAGCTTGCTCGCTACTAACAACTTACGACTAAAGGACCGACAACGGACTCCAATCGTGCCTCGTTACCCCTGGCGCAACCTGTACTTTGGGGCAGGAGATTTCCACAGCTTGGATGAGAGAGGATTGGGGTGCCCAGCGGGGTGGACTTCACGAACTCGAAGTGTGGGGGACTGGCTTCGCGCGGATTCGATTTGGGGTGGAATCCGCCGTCAGGCACACGTATGGGCGAAAGCAATCCGTCGGCGGAAAGTGCTCGAATGGCTCCGGACATCTATGCCGTCAAAGAAATGGAAGAATTGAAAACCGAAATCGCGATCGAACCCAAGCTCCAGCAAAAGCCTTCGGCCAGCGAAAAGGTTTCTGCGATCGATAAACCTGCGGCTGCGGAGGAACCTTCCAGCGGTGACGGTTCGATCGGAATCTCTCTCATCGATCTCGCAGAAATCCTGGATCAGCACAAACAGTGGGTGGAATCCGGCGGAGAATCCGGCGCGCGCGCCGACCTCACCGGCGTCAATCTCGCCAAAGCCGATCTCACCGGCATTAACTTACAGGGTAGCATATTACATAGAGTTAATATGGCCGGGGCGGACCTCTCCATGGCCAATCTCCGGGGAGCCAGTCTTGTTCGCGCGAGTTTGCAAAATAGTAATCTATTGGGCACTGAGTTACGGGGCGCCAATTTAATGGGCGCCAACGTTTACGGCGCGGACGGCTTGTGGTTTGGCCGCCTGGGCGGAACGAA
>QHYL01000112.1 GCA_003224105.1 Acidobacteriota bacterium
CAGGAGATCCGCCACAGCGCCGCCGTTGCCCGTGCGCCAATTGGTGATCGCCAAATAGAAGAGTCCCGCATACAGCAAGCTGCCCAGCAAATTGCCCAGATACACCCAGCCCCAATTGCGAAGCAGTTTAGACAAGCGCACGGCCCCCGCGAGTACGCCCGCGGGAAGCAACGCAAAATTGCCGGTGACCAACTCGAGGCCGAGCAGCGCCAGAATCACAAAGCCAACGGGAAAAAGGATTGCACCAACAATGGGAGGAAGCCCTTGCGACGTCACCAGAAATGCCAGCGAAGTTGCGTATCCGAGGAACGCCCCCGAAAGCGCTCCGCGAATCAGCATGTCCGCCACGGACAGCTCGGACTTCTTCTTCGCCAACTCCACCGCTTCCTGCAACAGGTCCGTAGGGCTGACGTAATCTGTCATTGTGGATTCTCCGTTATGGCAGAGTTTCAATTTGTTCGCGCCGAAGACACAATCCGTCGCGGCGAATGCCATGATGCCAATCCCGCCGTATCCGCTGCTGTGAACAGCGGGTCGCTCCACGCCGCGTGCTCTCGCGCTTCCTTCTCGAAACGATACGATTCGATGACATTCGCAACCACTTCCGGCAAATTGTCGTCGCATGGCACCGTTTCCAGGATTTCGTCGCCGGGAACTGCTTGCGGCCCCGTCTGCCCGCCCGCGTAAATAGCCACGGCGTCCACCAGCTTTCCGTCAAGCCTGGTCTTGAACCCGCGAAAACCGATATCCGCGGCTTGATGGTTGCCGCAGCCCGCAGGACATCCCGACCAGTGAATCGTCAGCGGATTTCCACTCCCGCCAAGCTTTTGGTGTAGAGCTTCGGAGAGCGCGACGGCGCGGCTTTTCGTCTCGATGAGCGCGAGGTTGCAATAATCCGTTCCAACGCAAGCCACCATGCTGCGCAAAAATGGAGAAGGACGCGGCGAAAACTCCTTGAGCAAAGGCTCCGCCAGCAGGCCGCCGACGGAGTCCCCAGGAACATTAGGAATAACCGCGTTTTGCGCGGTGGTCAGCCGAATTTCCCCGTTTCCGTAAATTTCCGCAAGCCGCGCGAGCTCGTCCAAATGATTCGGATTGACGCGGCCCGTCGGAATACACAGTCCCACGGCGCGAAGCCCTTCCTGTTTTTGCCGCGTCACGCCAAGGTGGTCGGCATGCGCGGAACTGCGCATGTCTCTTCCTTGGAACGCGAGTTCGTGCCCCAGGCGCTCAATCAATTTCGCGCGCAGGCGTGACAGGCCCCACTCTTCAATGAGAAAAGCAAAGCGGCACTTCGAACGCGCCTCGCGCGGACCATGATCGCGATAGATCTTGATCAGCTCCACGACCACGGGCGCGGCCTGAAAAGCTTCCACAAAAACATTCAGCGGCGAAGCAACGGTGAATCCTCCCGAACCCATCTTTCCGCCAACCAGCACGTTGAAACCGGTGCGACCCGCTTTTTTCGCGGGGATTAGGGCAATGTCTTGCGATTCTGCGTGCGTGCAATTGTCCAGGCAGCCCGTGACCGTGATGTTGAACTTGCGCGGCAGGTTAGTGAATTCCGGATTGCCTTGCGCGCCCACAATAATGCGGTCTAAATCCTGTACGACGGGAGAAGCGTCAAGCAATTCATGCTGATGGAGTCCCGCCAGGGGACAGCCGTTGATGTTTCTAACGTTGTCCACGCCGGTTTGCAACGAGCGCAGGTCTACCCCGCGCAGCTTCTTCCAAATCTCCGGCACGCTTCCGAGCGTGAATCCGCGCAGCTCAATCTGTTGCCGGGTCGTGATGTCCACGACTCCGTCGCCCAATCGTCGAGAAAGTTCCGCAATGGCCCGGAGTTGCTCACCCCGCACGAAGCCGTTCGGCAGTCGCATGCGCATCATGAATTTGCCGGGCGTCGGCCGGCGGTGGAACACACCAAGCCATTTCAACAATTCTTTTTCGGCAGGAGTCAGCGAGTCCGCGCCACGCTCCATGATTTGCGGCAGATGCTCCAGGATGCGCAGCCCGTCGCCGCCCATGGACGCCTTGTATCCCTCGACAGCATTGGAGGGCGCGTCGGCAGAATTGATCAATTTGCTTGCCGCCGATGAAGCATTTGCCGTTAGTGAAATCCCAGAGCCCAGCATAATGACCACCCAAAAATCTGGATTTAGGACCTCTCAAGCTGGTGAAGTCATGCTGGCACTCTCCATTGCCGCAGAGCAAACGCAAAGTTCCGTTACCTTCGATTCAAAATTTATGAGAGCAATCCGACCACCGCAAAATTCCGTTTGCTTCGATTGAAAATTCTGAAGGCAACCTCACATGTGTTTGTCTTGAAGAACTGGTACTGAGACTGAACCGAGGGCCCCGGTGGAAAGATCGCGAACCACAACCCGCAGCTTTTCTGCCGCTCGACTCACAAAAAGCTCTCTCGGGTAAAACCAGCCTTGCATTTTGGCATCGTTATAACTGTCCGGAAGAAGGGCCAGATCGATGTGGTCTTCGACGCCACCCAGGATGCGTCCGTCTTTGCTCAATTCCGCGAAACCCAAATCAATACTCGCCTTCCAACGTCCATCACTTTGCTCAAAATGGATGTCGTGAGTATCCAACTTGAGCACCACCTGTTCCGGTCCCCACTCCAGCGGATTGGAAGAGACGTTCAGCGTAACCCCCACGCCCACGCCTTCGGCGACACTCCTTGCGGCAAAACGTAACGCCGCATCCGGATTTTGCATGATCGGCTCATCCAAGGCAAAGTAACCCTTGCGGCAAAGCACCTTGAGTCCTTCGCGCTTCAGCTTGAGCTCGATCTTGTGATACTTGCCATCCCAGGCAGCGTCGCCGGGATAGTAGCCCAGATCGTACGTAACAGTGGTCTCCTCGAGCACCTCTCGCAAATGCTGGTCCAGCCCATTGCTGTCGAAAACAGCCCGCCCTCCTGTCTCAGAGGCAATCAGGTCTGCCGCGGCCCACTGGCCAAGAGAGGGGCGGGTTGTGCTAAGCCCGTTTGCGTCGATCGGGTAGACCGCAATGTTTGCGTTGCTTAGCCAGCGCGCGAACCCGCGAAGCTGGTTGTAATGGATCCCCGGTTCTGAATACTGAGGCGTCGGAGTTGGATCGGTCAGGCTCGGCTGTCTGGGAATGTTGGCGTCGCGTTCGTTAAACATTAATTCGGGGATGAAATCGGTGATGTTCGATGGCAAGGTCGAGGAAATCAAAACCAAATTCTTCCTTCCTGGGACTCCTTGCAAGTGCTGGGCAATGGCCTGAAACCCGTATCCAAGCAGGACTCTGTCTCCAAAATCACTGCTCTGATACTTCTCCCGGTGAAACCACGGACTTTCCCACCAGTCGCGCAACGTACTAAGAGCTTTAGTCCCTTCGGTATTGCGAACAGGCAGGTTGGCCATGCGTAGCCCCGTTCCCAGCGTCTTCGCCGCCGCCATAAGCGCTTCCGAATCATCCGTGACGTCGTGGATGATGACGACGCCTTCCTGCCTCAGCGCATACAGGGCCACCTGTTCGCCAGGCTTTAGCGTCGAGAGAAACTTCAGCACTTCGAGCCGCGCACTCTTGATGGGCTGTTTGGCGTCCTCAGGGATTGGCGTGAAACCGTAGCTGTGAGCTTGCAGGATAAGTTCATCCACCAGAATCACGATCATGCCAGGCGGTCTCTCATCCTTGTTCCGGCGGTTCGTGATCACTAGCGGCGACCTCTCAGGCGAAAAAGCCTGCATGCCCGGGCTGCGGGAGAAATGGACGATCTTCTGTTCCTGCCCATTGTCGAATACTTGAAAATCATCTTGCGATAGGCCAGTTATGGGGCGGCTGCGCTTGTCGAGAACGACTACGTCGAGTTCCACGAGCCTGGTAGTAGCGCGAATCGCGGGCACCTTGGCGTCCTGCGGGAACATCGGACTTGCCAACGGCATCAGCAGGGACGAGACAACGGAGGCGGCCTTCCGTCTGAATCGGGTCGTGTTGCTCACGAAACAGCCTCCATCCGGTTCCATTCGACACTGCCCTTGAAATTCCGGCAGATTTCCTAAAGTCTGTCGAATGGGCCTAATCTCACCCGCCATATAGATAGACGACTGTAAAGCCGGCCAGGTTGCGCAAAGGGAGAAAACGGATGCATTTTGCTTTGATGATCTACTATTCACCGGAAGAGTTTGCCCTTCGGAAGAACGACATTAGCGGAGGAGGCGAACTCCTACTGGAGGGATCTTACTTCGCGTTATAACGATCCTCACCTCGGCGCCTGGCACAAGTCCCAGTCGAAAACCCGACGCCCTCTCTCCGCGATGAGCATTCGCACTTGCTCAAGCCGGCTCACGGGTCCCAGGTGGGAAACTCGGGATCAGAGCCGGCCGAATATCGCTATCGTATGGGCGGATAGAATTGCGGGAGCAAAAGCGTTCCCGAATTTACGGTTTGCAATGCCTTCGTGTCTGCTAGTGTGATCCGCAGCGCGCTTGTACTTCCCCGGCAAGATCGGCATCCATCAGCGCAGTTCGCCCATTCAGCGCGGAACACACTTGTTGTGAGGTTATGCCCAAAGCTCCGCGTAAGTCCGCGCCCGCAAAGTTAGCTCCTTCAGTCGCCGCCCCCCGGAGCACGGCGCCCGAGAGGCTGGCTCCGCGTAAATCCGCGTTTTTCAAATCGGCGTCAAGGAAAATAGTCCCTTTGCACAAGGCTCCGGTCAGATTGGCGTCCTCAAGTCCGGCGGAGGAAAGGTCCGTTTGCTCCAAATTGGCAAAGGACAAAACAGCGTGTTCGAGGCGGGCGTCGCGCATGTCGCTTCGTGAGAGGTCCGTACGCAGAAGCGAACTGTTGCGTAAATTTATGGCATAGAGGGAGGCGCTGGACGCGCGGGCGTTCGAAAGCACGGCGTTTTCAAACGTGCCGTAGGAAAGATCCGAAAAACGCAGGTCCGCAGCGGCAAAATTGGCGCCGGTGGCGTTGGCCGAGACCAAAACGGAGTGCGATAGCAAAGCGCGGTCAAAAATTCCGAAGCGCAGCAAAGTTTCTCTTAAATTGGCTCCTCTTAGGTCCCCTTCGGAAAAATAACCGCCTTCGAGATTGGCTCGCCAGAGTTTGGCGTTGACCAGAAACGCGCGATAGGCGCGGGCGTAGCGCAAATTCATTTCGTTCAAGCGCGCGCCGGAAATTTTCGCGACGTTTTCGTCGGTCCACGGCGTTCCTTTGGGAAGCGGCGTGGAAAGCGAAGCTTCGGTCAAGTCCGCGTACGGCCGGTAGCCCACGGACTGGAAAACGGTGGCGGCCCAGCGGCGGGGATCGGCGGCTGAGGCCGCTACACCTGTGCGGTCCGAAGGAAGACCGCGATTCACGCCCAAAGAAATGACGAAGAGGATGCATCCCACGGCGAGCGCGGCGCGCGTGGTTCCCAGAATCATGCGCAAAACATTTTTGGATTTTGGCAGACGAATGTCGCCGGGGCGCAGCACGCGCGAGACGACGAACGGAACGCTGGTGGCCGTGGCCACCGCAAGGGTCACGAGAGAAACGTGAAGAAGCGTTCCGCGAAAATCCTGGACCGTCAGGTAGCGCAACCAGAAGAAAAACAACGTGGCTGGAACGATCCAGTAGGCCAGCACGGTGGAGAGCACCGATTCAAACGCGGTCATGGCCGCGCGGGACTCTCCCTGCCAGCGGAAATGCCGCCGCACGAGACCCATCAAATACCACGGTCCGTCTTTTTCGAGCGTCTGCCCGTCAGGAAACACCGCCGGCAACGCGGCCATGCTGCCCCACAAGCGCAGCAGCAAAAAGTGAAAGCGCAGCGAAAGGATCAAAAGAACGATGGGCCCGCCAAGGTAGAGCCCGGTGGTCGGCAACACGTTGCCGAGCTTGGGAAAAGGAATCGCCGACGAGTTCAGGAGCAGCCGAACGTCGGTGGTGTAAATAATCAGCAGGCAGCAGAGGAGACTCAGGCCCAAGGTCAAAAAATAAAACCAGCGCGCCACTTTGGTGGCATCGCCAATCGCTTTGGAACTGTCCACCGCGGAAATGGATTCGGGAAGGACGGCGTCAAAAAGGTTCGTTCCGCCCAGGCGGCCAAACCACAAGCCGTCCGCCCCGTAAACGTTGGCGCCAATTAAATTGGCGCCCCGTAACTCAGTGCCCAATAGATTACTATTTTGCAAACTCGCGCGAACGAGACTGGCTCCCCGGAGATTGGCCATGGAGAGGTCCGCCCCGGCCATATTAACTCTATGTAGTATACTACCCTGTAAGTTAATGCCGGTGAGATCGGCTTTGGCGAGATTGACGCCGGT
>QHYL01000113.1 GCA_003224105.1 Acidobacteriota bacterium
TCCGCCTTTTTTATTTTTTGAATGCATTCGTGCGAGAAAATGAATCATTCTTCAAGCCCTTCCTAAAACTCGCGGCAAAGGGGATAATTCTCTGTTCGACATCTCACGAAAAGGCGATCTATCAATACATGGCAAACGTCAAGACCAAGAAAGGGGTCATCGGCATCCTCACCGGGGGCGGCGACGTTCCCGGCCTCAATCCCGCTATCCGCGCCGTCACTCTCCGCGCCCTGCGCGAAGGCTATCAGATCATTGGCATTCGTCATGGCTGGGCCGGCTTGGTAGACATGGTCCGCGAGAAGGACTACGACAATTCCGACAATTTCTTCCTTCTGGACGAAGAAACCGTCGATCGCGCGGGCCGCACCGGCGGCACCTTTCTTCATTCATCGCGTACCAATCCGGGGCGTGTCAGTAAAGCGAATGTCCCAGACCATCTGCGCAGCCAATTCACGGCGGAAAAGAATGACTTAACGCCCGAAGTTCTCAAGAATCTGGCGTGGCTTGGCATTGACACTCTCGTTCCCATCGGCGGCGACGATACGCTGAGCTACGGTGTTCGCCTGCACAAAGAAGGCTTCAAAGTCATCGGCATTCCCAAGACCATGGACAACGACGTTCCTGGCACGGACTACTGCATCGGCTTCAGTACTTGCGTCACGCGCACGATTCAGATGGTGAATAGCCTGCGCACTTCCGCCGGCTCTCACGAGCGCTTCATGGTGCTGGAAGTCTTCGGCCGCTACGCCGGTTTCACCGCTATGCTTCCCACCATGGCAGGCGCCGCCAATCGCTGCGTGATTCCCGAATTCAAATTCAATATCGAACGCCTCACCGAACTGCTGGTTGCCGACCGCCGCAAGAATCCCAGCAAGTACTCGATTGTTCTCGTCTCAGAAGGAGCGATGTTCGAAGGCGGCGAAATGGTTTTTGAGGGCGTGGAGGCCGACGCCTTCGGCCACAAAAAACTCGGCGGCATAGGGGAAATCGTGGCGGAAAGAGTGCGCGACCTCTCCGCCAAATTCAATAACGGAAAAAGAATTGACGTCATCAACCAAAAGCTCGGCTATCTCGTGCGTTGCGGCGATCCCGACGCCATTGACTCCATCGCGCCGATGGCCTATGGCAACCTTGCCTTGGATCTGCTCCTTAAAAATATCAGTGGACGCTTGGTTGTTCTCAAGAACGGCCACTACGACAACATTCCGCTCGAAACCGTTACCGCCACGAAAAAACTTGTCAACTCCTCGCAGGGACGCGTTGACACTGGTCCCTCTCTTGTCATCTTCGCTTGGCTGTATATGATGTCTCCACTCAGTTGGCTTGAAGCTGTCGAGGAGGCCTTATCCACGTACTTGGGATTGACGTTGGCACAGGCGGCACGCGCGCGATCATCATCGATCAGAGCGGGCGGCTCGTTTCTTCCGCCACGGCAGACCATCAGCCTTTCGCGTCTCCGCAGATTGGCTGGGCCGAGCAGCATCCCGAAGACTGGTGGCGCGCCGCCTGCACCGCACTTCGCAAAGCGCTTGCGGCAGCAAATCTCACAGGCAAAGACGTTGCCTGCGTCGGCTTCTCCGGCCAAATGCATGGCGCGGTCTTACTCGACGAAAAAGGAAATGTCGTTCGCCCTGCGCTGATTTGGTGCGACGTTCGCACGGAAAAACAATGTCGCGATCTCACACGCGCACTCAGCCTCCAGCGCCTGATTCAGCTTACGTGCAACCCTGCATTGCCCAATTTCACGCTCACTAAAATTCTCTGGGTTCGCGAAAACGAACCGGACAACTGGAATCGCGTCCGCCACGTGCTGCTTCCCAAGGACTACGTGCGCTTCCGGTTGACCGGCGAGCGCGCCACGGACATGGCCGACGCTTCGGGCACCTTGCTTCTGGACGTTGCGCATCGCCGCTGGTCCAAGGAAATGTTGGACGCCGCGGCGCTCGAAGAGATTCTCTTACCTTTCGTCCACGAATCCCCTGATGTTTGTGCAAAAGTTTCCGCCGGAGGCGCGGCAGAATGCGGGCTCGCCGCCGGCACTCCCATCGTCGCGGGGGCCGGCGATCAAGCTGCCGGCGCCGTCGGCATGGGCATCGTCTCTCCCGGAACCGTTAGCGCCACCATTGGCACTTCCGGCGTCGTTTTCGCCGCCACGGATCGTCCTGCGCTCGATTCCCGCGGTCGCGTTCACACGTTTTGCCACGCGATTCCCGGCCGCTGGCACGTCATGGGTGTGACGCAAGCGGCCGGGCTTTCTTTGCGCTGGTTCCGCGACACGTTCACTGCCAATTCCGCTGGCGCTGCGGAATCCTACGATCATCTCACCACCGAAGCTGCAAGAGTTCCTCCCGGTTCCGATGGCCTGCTCTGGACCCCTTATCTCATGGGCGAACGCACTCCTCATCTTGACGGCAGCGCCCGCGGCGCGCTGGTGGGCCTTACCGCCTCGCACACCCGAGGCCACATCGTTCGTGCCATTCTCGAAGGCGTTGCCTTCAGCCTGCGGGATACGTTCACTTTGTTCCAGGAAATGAACGTTCCGGTGAAGAGCATCCGCCTTGGAGGAGGCGGTGCGCGCTCGCCGCTTTGGCGTCAGATTCAAGCCGACGTTTACGGCCACTCGGTCGAAATTGTCGAAGCCGAGGAGGGCGCAGCTTACGGTGCGGCGCTTCTTGCCGCTGTTGGCGCTGGGGTTTGGCCCACGGTGGACGCAGCCTGCGCGGCCGCTGTGCGGGTCGCTTCGCGCATTGATCCGCAACCCGATGCCGTCAGTACATTAAGAACCAGCTATGCCGCCTTCCGCCGCGTGTACCCCGCGACGCGGCAGATTCTCACTCAATCGTAAGCCTGCACTTTTTGACGGCTAATTGCCACTTCATGTCATGCAGGCAACCCTGACCTCCCTCTTTTCATCTGCTCCTAGACGTGCCGATTTTCATCCTCGGCTCATCAAATAATTGTTATGCTTGGTGCTTGAGGTATTGCATGACGTTTCTCCGGCTTTTGGTTCTTCTCCCCCTCGTAACCCTCCCTGTCGCTACGCAGTCAACTGCTCAGCAACCATCGGCCGAATTGAATTCTCCACAACCTCCATCCGCGGCCACTGCACCGGCCGCACCTGCGGGCGCCCCGATTGTCTATGTAAGCGATTTCGATTTGGACGTCGTCCAGCGCAAGCCCGCCCCAAAGCCTCTGGCAACGCGCACTTCCCAACCCTCGAAGCCGGGAATCACCTCACGTTCCCCCTCTGGTGTGCCAAGAAAAGGACCATCTCCGGCTTCCGGACCGGCAACTTCGCAGAGTGCAGAACCCACGGACACTTCAGACGAAGACACCCCCGCCGATCAAGCCAACACGCTGGTGAAGGCGGTCTCGGAGAATATAATTCGCGCGCTGACGCAGGCTGGCTTTGACGCCCGCCGTCTTCCGGGCGGCGCGCCGCTTCCTCAGCAAGGGGTACGCATCAGTGGCGTCTTCGCCGAAGCCGATGAGCAGAATCGCGCGCGTCGTCTGCTCGTGGGTGGCGAGCCTGTGGGTGGGAACCTGATTCTTTATGTCGGCGTCAACAACCTGAAAAACCCGGAGCAGCGGCTCTACGAACTGGCCAGCCCCCCGGCTCCTGACCCGCGCCACGGACCGGTTATCACCGTTACTTCTTACGCTCCCGCAGAACGTTTCGAAGTCTCCCGCGATCCCTCCGGCGAAGAACTCCAGAAAATCGCCGCCCAAATTGCCGCCGACCTGAACGCCCTCGTCAGCGCCAACCACCTGACCTTGGCACAATAGCAACGCGTCAACCGCCAGCCGCTCTCACGCAGCACATCTTTACTTCTCGGCTGTAAGGTTCTTTGCCTCACCAAAGGCAAGTCGCGGTTCGTTTCCCTGCCATCCGTCCCCCAGAGAAGTCGGATCGGCATCCCGAATGGACGCATAGTGTTTCACCCAAATATTGATCCTGCCGAATACAATGGGGTCGCCCGTAAAGAGAGAGTACTGCTTGCCGTCGAGTGTGAATTCAACCTGATTCATGGTAAGTGTGCCTTCCACCGCGCCCGCAATCGGCTTAGAGGAAAACACAAACCAACCTTGATCTTGTTGCCCGTACGCGAAGTAAGATCCCTCCAGTAGGAGTTCGCCTCCTCCGCTAATATATTTGCCGAGCAGCTCTTTGTCGTGGACGAGAAGCACGGGTGGATCGATTCGGAACTTTCCGTATTCGGGATACATCCCCCTCCGCACAGTTTCTGGAAGAGTTGACCCGAATTGCCCCTTAATCCCGAGGTTTCCGTAACCTTCCACGGGAATCTTCAACTCCTCTCCGGGAGAATAGAGAAACTCCTGCTCCGGCATATTCACCTGTCTCTCATCGCCTCGATTTTCTCCCTTTGGAACCCACCAGGCTCTTACACCAATTTTCTCTGCGTCTCCCACACGTTCCATCATGCGAACCTTAAACCAGACGATTCCGTCCGGATACGTCATTCCTGCTCCTGGGTCGTAGTATGGATTCCCTTCTCCATTTGGCGGAACTGCACCACGCATAATCATCTTCTCGTCTCTTCCCCGAATCTCATACTGAAACCACCGGTACGTCTCTTTTGCCCGAGTCAGGAACAGTCCTGCTGACAAAGACAATGCAAGCAAAGCTGCTAGCATCAACGCAAACGCAAGTCTTGGAATCCGCATCGTTCCTCTCCATTTCCCTAGCCAATTGTTGGCCGCAGCCGGTTCCGCCAATCTCCATCGCCCTTCTGGAATTGCCCGCGGGGCTGCAGCGCCCGCCAAGTCACGCAGTTCCGCGCCCATCTCCGCATACTCGTTCAGCCGCACGCGGCACTCCTGGCAGTCCGATAGATGTGCCGCCACGTCCCGAGAAATCGGCGCGCCATCAAACAACGCGGAAACACGTTCCGCCGCTTCAGAACAATTCATTCCTTGCTCCTTGCCCCGCTGCCGGGAGAGTGCCAGATGCGCCGCAGCTCCTCCCTTGCAGCAAACAATCTCGACTTCACCGTACCCACCGGAATCTGGAGAATCTCCGCCAGCTCAGCGTACGACTGGCCTTCGACTTCGCGCAGCCATAGAAGCGACCGCTGCTCCTCAGCCAGGCGCGCGAATGCATCTCCAATCGCTGAGAAAATCGCTGTCCCCTCCGCCGATTCCTCCCAGTGCCTTTCGCTTTGCTCTTCGGGATCTCGTGCTCTTTTTCTCCACCATTCAGCGGCTCGCTTCCGCCCAATTCCGAAAAGGTATCCGCGAAGCGATCCCAGCTCCGGCCGGAAACCATTGGGGGACCGCCAAATCTGAGTAAAAGTCTCCTGCATCACATCCTCAGCCGCTTGCACGTTGCCGACAATCTGCCGCAAATAGGCGCCAAGCCGCGCCGCATTGTCGCAATAGAACGCCTCGAAAGCGTTCGCATCGCGGCTACAAATCCGTTCCCAAAGCTCGTGGTCGTCGGCCACTTCTACTCCCACAACGTTATTCGTTACGCTGACCCGAAAAGTTCATTGGAGCAACAGGAATCCCCAAAAGAAACGAAAGTGTGCGCTGATCCCCTTTGAGCCTCTTTACTGCTTCCCAAAAAGGCTTTTCCTGGAGGTTATAAGCTAGTAGTTAAAGGGGGTGATAGCTAAAGTTCGATGACGGAGAATCCCGCAGCGCTCGCTGCCTTCGCGAGCCGTTGATCAGCGCAAATGAACGTCCGCTTTGACGGACGCTCCGCGCACCAAACCAGGGAGGCCGCTAGCTGCAAACTATCCGCCGCCCGCAGAGAATATTTGTCCAATAATTGCATCGCCAAATCGCGAACCCGGTCGTCTGGAAGAATCTCGCGCCACCCGCCGCTCATCTGCCCCAAACGTCGCACAGCATTAGCCTTGTCGAGGTCCGAAATCTCATTGATACGATGAAGGCGGCTGATGGCGCTATAAACTTCAAGAAAACTTCCCCACCAGACCGCCTGCCGGAACTTCCGTTGGTACGAACGAGCTTGAGGGGTCCTCGTCTCGTGAATGCAAAGAGGAACTAATGCACTGGCATCCCAGAATCCAGCCCCTTGGTTCACCATCCTTCTTCCCTGTCAGCGAGAAGCGCCTCCGTCGCCTTGTTACCAGAAACTCGGGGCATCGGCATCTTCCAAAACTTCTTCAAATCAAGCCGCCCTTTGGGAGGCCGCATCTTCCCCTGTGCCACGAGTAGGGCCTCCTGCTCGTCTGCTGTCTCCGCGGAAAACGGGACGAGTTTGGCCACAGGGAGATTCCGGTCGCGAACCACAATTTCTTCGCCCTCCTTGGTAAACGAAAGGTACTTGCTAAGTTCGTTCTTCAGCTTGGCCACATTCACGCTGCGCATCAGATTGCTCCTTCATGGCTATTATAGCCATGAAGGAATTAAAACGGAAGCCTCGGGATTGTACCTGCTCTCTCGGACAGGTGCGATCTCGGCTCCCTTTCTCCCACAAAGACCTGGGACCCACGCACATCGACCCTACAATCAACTCATGGCCCAGCCGTCGAAAGTCGGCCCCATCTTTCTCACCATCTTCGCCCTGCCTTTTCTAGGCGGCGGCCTCTTCTTTTTGTTCGCACTATTCACGGTACCCCAAAAATCCGGTTCCAGTGGTCTTATTGCCGGCGTGGCCATTTCCTTGCTCTTCGCTTTTGTCGGTGGTGGATTGATCATCGCCGCCTTCAAAGGTTACGGAGCTCTCAAAAAACAAGCAGCCCTCCAGGACGCGAACCCCCTTTCGCCCTGGCTGTGGCGTACCGATTGGGCCTCCAGGCACGCGGATGGGGCCAACAACAAGGGCTATTTCGGCGCATGGATCCTGGCGGGTTTGGGCAATTTATTTCTGTTTCCGTTTCTCTTTGTGATGGTGCCGCAGCTCTTGCGCCGAAATGACCCGCGCGTCCTTATTGTCTTGGGATTCTGCTCCCTTGGGGTCGTCTTAACCGTTCGCGCCGTCCGCGCGACGATTCGCCACGAACGCTTTGGCAACGGGTATTGCGAATTCGATCCCCTGCCCATTTCCCCCGGACGCCGCATGACAGGCCGGATTCAATTGCGTTTCGAAACGCAAGCCACGCACGGCATCGACCTGCGCCTCACTTGCGTCCGCCGCATCGTCACGGGCT
>QHYL01000415.1 GCA_003224105.1 Acidobacteriota bacterium
GGCACAACTGCGCTCGCGGTTCAACGATCGCGCGGCAGAGGTCCTAAGACTCTATCCTTCGAGCACCGATGAGGAAGCGCGCAAGTCCGCCATCGACCTGGCAAGCGATTTGTTTATCGTCTACATCACCTGGGAGTGGCTGGAGATGCAGAATAAAACCGGTAAGGCGGCGGTCTATGGGTATGTGCTTGACAGGACGCCGCCGGTTTCTCCGGATATGATGGTCAACGGAGTTTCTCCGGAGGAGCTTGGCTCGCGGCACGCTTGCGAGATTGAATATGTTTTCGGAGCGCTGAAATCGCAACCGAATCCCTGGGAGCCAGTGGATTTCAAGATTTCGGACGCCATGGCTTCGTATTGGGCAAACTTCACAAAGACGGGCGATCCTAACGGTCCGGGCCTGGCGAAGTGGCCTGCTTACGACGGAGGCCAGGATCCTTCGATGATGCGCTTTGGAGAGGAAATTCAGGCGGCGCCGCAGACGCATCGGGAAAGGTACGAGTACTGGAGCGGGTCCGCAGACACGCCCGGGCCGCACTGAATTTGCTGGCAGGTTGGTGAGGAAACGTTCCGGTTGCGCGGACAACGCTTCGGCTAACATTTTGTGGTTTCCATGAGACGCGGCACACTTCTGATTCTGCTCGGTATCGCGCTCGTCGTGATTGCAATCGCGATCGCCGCCTCCCTACTGCACGGCGGGTTAAGCGCAAAGGCTACGCCGACGAGGCTGGAGGCGTTTGTGGCGCGCAATGCGCGTCACCTGGCAATTCCCAGGAACGCGCGCCAGACGCAAAATCCCGTGCTGGACGCGCCCGAAGTTCAGCGCGAAGCGAGGCTGCATTTTGCGGATCACTGCGCGATTTGTCATGGGAACGACGGCAGCGGGGACACGCCGATTGGGAACGGCCTTTATCCGAAGCCTCCGGATCTGCGTAAGCCCGCGACACAGGAATTGAGCGACGGTGAGTTGTTCTGGATCATCGAAAATGGCGTCCGATTCACCGGCATGCCGGCCTTTTCCAGTAATGGAGATCATGATCATGCGATGGGAAATCATGGCGGCGGGCAGGACAGCTGGAAGCTGGTCCATTTCATCAGGCATCTACCGCACTTGACGGTTACGGAACGCCTGGAGATGGAGCGCTACAATCCCAAGGGACCAGAAGATCGCACGGAAGAACAAGAAGAGGATCAGTTTCTAAATGAAGCAACGCCTAAGGCTCGGCCAGAATCACAGACTCATAAGAAGAAATAAGGCGGCACCAGCAACCGCCGGGAGACGATGGAGACGAATATGAAAGTGAAATGGATGACACTGGCGCTGGCCCTTGCGTTTGCGGCAGGGGCGACCTTGGCACACGGAAACAAAGTGCACATCAGGGGGAAGGTTGAAAGGATCGGCGCCGATTCTTTGCAAGTAAAAACGCCCGACGGCAAGTCCGTGGAAGTGAAGCTGGTGGCTTCCACTGTATACATTCAGCATATGCCTGTAAAACCTGGCGAGCCTCCTGATACCAACGACAATAAGCCCGCCAAGCTGGCCGACCTTGCAATTGGTGACGCGGTGGTGATCCATGCCACGCCGAAAGGTGTAAGTCTCGAAGCTGACGAAGTCAAATTCTCATCGCCGGAATCGAACAAGGTAGCGGCGGCGGGGAAGGCGAAGTCCTGAGCAAGTTGCGCGAAACAGGTACTGGTTGGCAGTTTCAGAATTCAGGATCCGGAGTGTTGCAAAAACCCGCTTGCTCTGATTCGAGCCTGATTTAGCCGAACGATCCCCTAGTCCACGAGATGGCAGGAGTGGGTTTTCAATACCAGCCAGACTTGCTTATCACTCGCCAGTTCGAGTGCACGCACCGCGCTGGGCGTGACGTGCGCGACGAATGTCACACCGCAATCCACGCGCGCAATGCACATCGTGCCGCGTTGTTCCAGTGAGAGGATTTTTCCTTCCAGGACGTTCCGCGCGCTCAATCCGCGGGGACGCTGCGACGCCAGCAATATGTCACCAGCGCGGATGGCGATTTGAACGAGGTCACCGGCGGAGGCGTGAGCGAGCGGCGCTTCGATTTCGCATGCGCTCTCGCCGAGCCGGATGCGCATCACGCCATCCGGCTCGCGAAGGTCCAGAACCGTGGCGCTCAGCAGGTTTTCAAATCCCGCAGCTTGCGCCAGCCGTTTTCGCCGCGGCGCGTCGAGAACGTCCATCGGCGCGCCATGGCTCACGACGCGGCCGTTATCGATGGCAATGACGCGCTCGCCGAGAGCGTCTACTTCCTCACGGCTGTGGGTGACATAGAGAATCGGAATGCGTTTTGCGGCGTTCCAGGCGCGCAGGTCTTCGACGATGGAGGCTTTCAGTTCGGCGTCCAAGCCTGTTAGCGGCTCGTCGAGCAGCAAGAGCTGAGGCCTGGTGACCAGCGATCGGGCGAGAGCGGTCCGCTGCTTTTCTCCTCCTGAGATTTGGGAAGGTCTTTGATTTCGCAGTCTTGCGATGCGAAAAGCCTCGAGAATTTCTTCGACGCGCGCGCGGCGATCCTGCTGCCCGATGTCTCTCAGTCCATACGCAACATTTTGCTCGATGGTCAGATGCGGAAACAGCGCCAGGGATTGAAATACATAAGCCATGCGGCGTATTTGTGGCGGGACGTCGATGTGTATCATTGAGTTGAACAAGACATTCTCGCCGATTACAATTTTGCCGGTAGTCGGACGCACCAGTCCCGCAAGGCAATCCAGCAGCGTGGACTTTCCTGCGCCGGAGGGGCCGAACAGTATCGTGATACCCGGAGGCGCTTCGAAAGAAACATCAAGAACAAAGGCGTCGGCGTCGCGACGTTCTTTCCGGATGCTCGCAACGAGCGTCCCGGAACTCACTTTGCTGACCATCGCGTCCACGCCGGCGCCCACACGCGGCGATTGACCGCGTACACGAGGCAAAGCACGGCGAACGCGATTGCCAGGAGAAGCAGTGCAAGGTGGTTCGCTTCGCCGTATTCGAGCGACTGCACGTGGTCATAAATGTCGATGGAAACCGTGCGCGTCACGCCGGCAAGATTTCCGCCGACCATCAGCACGACGCCAAATTCTCCCAGCGTATGTGCGAAGCTCAACACGAGAGCCGTGACCACGCCGGGTAAGGACAACGGCAGAATAATGCGCTGAAACGTCCTCCATTTCCCCGCGCCTAGAAGGGCAGAGGCGTCCAGGAGCTTGCGGTCAACCGCCTCGAACGAAACCATCAGCGGCTGTACGGCAAAGGGGAAGCTGTAGACCGCGGAAGCGAGAACGAGGCCAGTAAAGGTGAAAGCGAGGCCGTGGCCAGAGAGCGCGATCCATAGTTTGCCCAGCGGGCCGCGCGGTCCCATGGCAAGCAAAGCGTAAAAGCCAAGAACCGTGGGGGGTAGAACCAGCGGCAGCGCAACGACGGATTCGAGCAAGAATTTTCCGCGCCAGTTCGAAAAGGCCAGCCAGTAAGCGACCGGCATTCCGATGATCAGCAAGATTGCCGCGACACATCCGGCTAGTTCAAACGACAAGCTCAGCGAATTCATTCCTGCTCCGTAGTACCTCGCACAGATTTGTCGTATGGTGTTTTTAGACTGCTTGTTTCTGCTTGCCTGCCGGAACAGCAAATCCGCACTTTTCCAGGATCGCTCTGCCCGCTGCGCTCTTTACAAAATTCAAAAACTCGAGCGCCGCAGCTTTATTCTTGCCGCTTTTTAGCACAACAGCGCCCTGTTCGATGGGCGGATGCATGTCCGCCGGGATCTCCCAAACCTCTCCGCCTTCCATTCCGGGAGACACAGCTAAAGAGTGGGCGATAATCCCCGCCTGCGCGTTGCCTGACTGCACAAATTGGGCGGCTTGTGAAATGTTTTCACCATACACCAGCTTTGCTTTTACCTGCTCGTAAATTCCGGCCTTTTGCAGAGCGGAAACCGCCGCTCGTCCGTAAGGTGCGAGCGATGGATTTGCTATCGCGATTTTCTGGATGCGCTCGTCCAACAATGCATTCCACTTTTCTCGTGCGACGCTTACTTGTGAATTGGCTGGCGTCCAAATGACGATCTGGCCCAACGCGTATTCAAACAGCGTTCCGGGCTCGGCGGAGCCCGAGGCTTCCAATTTCTTTGGGTAATCCATGTCCGCCGAAAAGAACAAGTCGAAAGGCGCGCCGCCCTGAATCTGCGCAAAGAAATTTCCACTCGAGCCAGTAGTGACATCTACCTTTGTTCCCGTTTTGTTTCCAAACTCCTTGGACAATTCCTCCATCGCGAATTTCACATCCGCCGCAGCTGCGACGCGCACGACTTTCTCTTCTTCCGCACGCAAATTCATCGAAACGGCAAGCAGCAGCATAAGAATCGAGCAACAGGCAAGGTATGCAGCAAGGTCTGTTCTTTGACGAGTCATGAGTCACGAACACGAGTCAGGTCGGCGTCACACACGCAAGATCATCACCTCGGTGGATTTAATGAGTGCCGCCGCGCGGTCGCCCGGTTTTAGACGCAGCTCTTTCGCGGCGTCCGCGGTAATAATCGAGGTGATGTGCTGTTCGCCGATGGCCAGGGTCACCTGAGCCAGCAGCCCGCTGAATTTGAGCGCTACCACGCGTCCAATCAACTGATTGCGTCCGCTGATCTTGCGAAAATGCAAACGCCGCGTGGCAAGATCGCCGCGCTCGAACTTTTTGGGAATCAGCCGGTCGATTTCACTCTCGGGCACGCGATGATGGCCCCCGGGCGTCTTCACGGACTTGATTTTTCCGTGGTAGATCCACTGCTTTAGCGTGGGATAGCTGATTCCAAGAATGTTTGCCGCTTCGCGCGGCGGCAGCAGGTTCTGCACGCTATTCTCCGCTTTTCACATAATAGTATGGATAGAATCGTATAAGCAACACGCTTTTATGTAAATATATGCCGCGCGTCTCGATAACTCGCTGACAACGACTGGCGCGGAAACGTTCTCATCACATCAAATTCAGGATTGTCCCTTCACCGCTTACAATACGTTCGAGCATGCCGAATAACGGTGCGGCGCACTGCACGCGAGGGTACCTTGGAAAGGGTCTCGAACGAAGAGATACGCAAAGCGGTCGAGTTTTTCTGGTCCACATTTCTGGCGAAATCGGAAGAGCTTCTGAACTCTTATTACGCCCCGGGAAGTACGGTCTTCCAGATTGCAATGGGGCGGGCCGAACCCGGACGGCTCGGCGCGATGCGGCGCTCCCGCGAGTATTTCGGTCCAGAAACGCGGATGGAGATGAAACTTGGCCCCATCGACGTAGTGCTGATCGGCAGCGATGCGGGCGTGGCGAGTTACACCTTCTCCTTTCAAGCCTCGGGCCGCGATGTCGGAGGCGGCAAGCGGGCGGAAGAGAAACTCGACTTAATCCGTGCGACGCACGTCTTTCAGAGAGACGTTCACGGAAAGATGCATATCCTTCATGAACACTTTTCGGTTCCCGTTGCGGGTTAGGTCTTTTGTATTTGCACGTGGTGACGTTTTTCCTGCAACCGAACGGCCTGGCTCCAACTCCACCTATCTAATTTCGCAGCGGCTTGCCGGTTTTCAGCGTGTGGGCGATGCGTTCCTGGGTTTTCTTTTCACCGCACAGGGAAACGAAAGCTTCGCGTTCGAGATCAAGGACGTATTGTTCGCTCACCGTTTGCGAAGCGGTTAGTGGTCCGCCTGCAAGAATGTTCGCGAGCTTACGGCCAACGTGCGCATCGTATTCCGAAGCGTAGCCGCCTCGCACCATCATGTGTATGACGAGCTTCGCTCCGGCCAGGAATTCTTCGCCCAGCACTTTGATCTGCGTAGCCTGCGCCCCCTCCTGCCAATTCGCTGCGGGCCGTTTGTAGCCGCCGCGCGCCAGCGCGAGCGCAGCCTCCTTTGCGTCAGCAACCAGCCGGTCCCGGTTTATCGAAACACCGTCTTCGCGCCGCAAGTAACCGAGCTCGCGGCACTCTTCCGCGCTGGTGCCGACTTTCGCCATGGCGATCCCTTCAAACACCGGTTTCAGCGCATGGAATAAATCCAAGTCTTCTCCGCCCGCCGCGTGTTCGTTCGCGCGAATCAGCATCTCCTTGGTCCCACCGCCTCCGGGAATCAAGCCCACTCCGGTTTCCACCAATCCGATGTACGCTTCCGCAGCGGCTTGAATCTTCGCCGCGTGTAGGCTCACTTCGCAGCCGCCCCCAAGCGCCATCCCTTGCGGCGCCGCAACCACCGGTTTTGGAGCATATTTGATCGCCAGATTGACGTTTTGAAATTGCTTCACCGCCATGTGCAGCTCGTCCCATTCCTGTTCTTGTGCTGCGACGAGTACAAGCATCAGATTCGCGCCAACCGAAAAATTCACCGCCTGGTTCGCAATCACCATGGCATCGAAATCCGTTTCCAGCCGCTTCAACCCTTTGTGCATCATGGCGATCAAATCCGCTCCAATGGCATTCATCTTGGCGTGAAATTCGCAGCAAACCACGCCGTCCCCAAGGTCAATAAGGCTTGCCCCGGAATTCTTCTCGATTTCGCGTCCTGCTTCTTTCAACGATTTCAGGATAATGACGCCTCTAGGCTCTTCGACTTTCTTCGTCCCTCCGGTGCAAATATCAAAAACCGTTGCCGCTCCCTTTTCGGACTCGTAGAAACCTTTACGTCCGCTCGCAAGCACCTTTTCGATAACCGGCGCAATCGCTCGCCCTTCTTTCTGCACTTGCGTTGCGAACGCCTTCACGCCAATCGCGTCCATCATTTCGAACGGCCCAAGTTCCCAGCCAAAGCCCCAGCGCATCGCACGGTCCACATCTACGACGCTATCGGAAATTTCAGGCACGCGCCGCGCCGCATACAAGCACATCTCCGAAAGCCCGCCCCAAATGAACTGCTGCGCCTTGTCGCCTTTTTGCCCTTCGAGCAGCGGCCCAACCAGTGCCCGCAGCCGTTCGTGCGTATCTTCGATGGCTTTGCCCATTTCCAGCGAAGCGAATTTCGCCTTCTGCCGCGGCCGGTATTCCATCGTCTTGACGTCTAGTGCAAGAATTTCCTTTTCGCCTTCGCCGCGGACTTTTTTGTAAAAGCCCTGCCCCGTCTTATCGCCCAGCCAGCCGCGCTTGACCATTTCTTCGACCATCGCCGGCACTTTGTACCGCTCGCGCGATTCGTCATTGGGAGCGGTTTCGTAAATGTTTTTCACCACGTGAACGAGCACGTCGAGCCCGACGATGTCGGCAGTTCGAAAAGTCGCGGATTTCGGCCAACCCACCGCAGGCCCGGTGCACGCATCCACTTCTTCGACGGTCATGCCGAGCGTGTCCATCAGCCGCAACGCATTCAGCATGGA
Organism: Acidobacteriota bacterium; assembly: GCA_003224105.1. GTDB lineage: Bacteria > Acidobacteriota > Terriglobia > Acidiferrales > UBA7541 > Acidiferrum. The sequence continues at coordinate 7,349 of QHYL01000415.1, forward strand.
ATAAGTTCCGATGCGGTTGGCGATGAAATTCGGCGTGTCTTTCGCGATGACTACGCCTTTGCCGAGCCGGCGGTCGCAGAACTCGCCCAGCGCCGACACTACTTCGCTCGAAGTCCTCGGCCCGGGAATCACTTCCACTAATTTCAAGTAGCGCGGAGGGTTGAAAAAGTGTGTGCCCGCCCAATGCTGCTGGAACTCCTCGCTCATGCTCTCGGCGATCAGTTGAACAGGCAATCCTGAAGTGTTGGTCGTTACGATCGCGCCGGGCTTCCGGAATTGCGCGACACGTGCCAGCAGTCTCCGTTTGATTTCCAGGTTTTCTGCGACCACCTCAATAATCCAGTCCGCCTCCGCGCAGCGCCCCAGATCATCCTCAAAGTTTCCAATCGCAATCTTGTCCGCCAGCGAAGCGGTAAAAAATGCCGCCGGCCTCGACTTCTTTGCGGCTTCCAGCCCGGCGCGCACAATCTTGGCGCGTTCCGCAGGCGGTGCGTCCGAGGGCAAATTCGGCGGCAAAATATCGAGCAAAACGCACGGCAAGCCCGCGTTCGCGAAGTGCGCCGCTATCCGCGAACCCATCGTTCCCGCGCCCAGCACGACTGCTTTTTCAATACGACGTCCCATAACCCGCCTTTTCCCGCGAAGGATTCTCGGAACGACAGGTTACAAAACCGGCAAGCGGCGGTCAAACGAGCGCACGCCGTAAGCCAATGGCGCTAAAATGAACAGATGGCCGACGAAGAAAAATCCTCGGGACCGCTCGCCTGGTTCAAAACCGCGAAAGATAAGATTCGCGCCTTTGCCTACGGCACTGAATCGCAACGCGCGGAGCGCCCGCGTGTCGGCTTGGCCTTGGCGGGCGGCTTTGCTCGAGGCATCGCGCATATTGGTGTGATTCGTGTGCTTCGCGAGGCAGGGATTCCGATCGACTGCGTGGCCGGGACGAGCGTTGGCTCCCTGATTGGCGCTGGTTATTGTGGCGGCGCATCGCTCGAGGAGATGGAGAGAATTGGCTCGATTACGACTTTCGCGGATTTCGGCCGCTGGACTCCTTCCTGGCTGGGGCTTGCCACAAACCAACGCATGGAGAAATTCCTAGCGCGTCTTACCCCCGCCAAGACCTTCGAGGAATTGCAGACCCCGCTGGCCATCGCCACCACGGACATCATTGACGGCGTGAGCGTCTACTATTCGACGGGACCCATTGCCCCGGCGCTTCGCGCCTCCTGCGCCTACCCGGGATTATTTGTGCCGATCCAATATGAAGGCCGTACGTTGGTGGACGGTTTTCTAACCGCGCCCGTGCCCATCGAGGGCGTACTTTTGCATGGCGCGGATCTCGTCATTGCCGTTTATTTGGAATCTGGAAATCTCGGCGAGCCACGCACGCTTACTGATATTCTAAGCCGTTCGTTCAACATCATGCAGCGCCATGCCGACCTGGCCTGGCGCACCCAGGCGGACATCATCATCGAGCCAGACGTGAAACAGTTTGTGTGGGACGACTTCACCAAGACGCCCGACATGGTTGCTGCTGGCGAAATTGCCGCGCTCCACGCCTTGCCCCAGATTCGCGCTGCGTTGCGCGGGGAAAAGCACGACGCGGCCCCTGGCGGCAACCTTTCTCCCGCAGCCTTGAAGTGACCCGCGCTACCCCAGCGTAACCTTTACCACTACCGGCTGCCCGTTGCCTTTGCCGCGCTGCGTCAGCCAGGCGGCCAGACCTTCCGCGAAGCGCTCCGGCGCGAGACGAAAGCTTGCCTCGATCTTTCCATCAGCAACCGGCAAGGTGTCGTCGAAATCCGCAGAATTCGTGAAATTCCGCATACAGAATTGGTCCAGCCATTCGAGCGGGCAGGGCCTCGTTTCGCCCTGAGTGATTACATTCACAGTGAATTTTTGTGCGTACATCGGTCACTCAGAACACGTGGTTATGGCAGAGGGACCTTGAGAAACTTGATTCTTTCGCGCTCCGCCGGGTTCAGGATCAGTCTCTGTGTTTGCCGTTCGTACTCGCCCAGATAGGCCTTGGCCCAGCTCCCATTAGCAACGAGCGACGCCAGGTTGTCATCGGACTTGTATCCCGCATACTTCGCATCGGAGAAGAAGCTCACCGCCCACGTTCTTCCCCAATTTGACCGGCATTGTTTCAGAGATGCCTGAAGAGGGAACAACAACTTACGCGCCTTGGCGGTTGTGTTGATCTGGTCAATTTTGACGACGACAAAGACTCTCTCGTTTCGGTCATCAATCCGGACAATTTTGGCTGAATCGTCGCTCTTGCAACTCTGTTCGGGGGCGGTCTGCGCAGCAACCGTGCCTGCGGACAACAAAGCCAAAGCAAAGGCAGCCCAATATGGCCTACGAGGTCCCAAGATTTTCACCCGGATGGTTTAGGAAACGCGAGGCCGCTTGACCGAATGCGCCAGGCCCACGGCTTCCAGCAAGCAGATGAAATACCAGCCAATGTCCGTCTGATACCAGCGCAGCCCCAGGCGCGCCGAGCCGGCGTGCGTGTGATGATTCTTGTGCCAGTTCTCGCCCCAAGCCGTCAGTTGAAAGGGGCCAAGCCACCATACGTTGACGCTCGAATCTCCTCCTTCTTTCTGCTCGCCCAGATGCGTCAGGCTGTTCACCAGGCATTGCATGTGCAGCGAGTAGACAAGCCGCATTGCGCCCAGCCAGAAAAAGCTCATCCAGCCAAGTCCGAGAAGCGGGCCGATGAAAAGAGAAAGCAGAATGACCGGTGTTTCCGCCCAGCCCCAGATTTTGTAAATGCCGCCCGCCACCTCCGGCGCCCACCGCTTCTTGTCCGCCGGCTCCGTCTGATACAGCCAGCGCAGATGCGCCCACCAGAAGCCGCCCTGTTTCGGGCTCGAAATGTCTTCCGGCAAATCGGTGACCGCGTGATGCAACCGATGATAAGCGACCCAGCTCGCGGGGTGTCCCGAACCGTTGAAGACGGCCCAGAAGATCAAGAATTGCTCCACAATCGGGTGGGTCTTGAGCGTCTTATGCGCCAGCATGCGGTGATAACAAACCGTCGTGCCGAGCCCGCCAAATGCGGTGAAGAGCACCGCCAAACCAAGAACCTTGAGGCTCGGCATGGGAAAAAGGATCAAGCCGATGACGGAAAGAACGTGAATGAGGACCAGGTAAGTGAAAACGCCTTCCTTGCCGTGAACCGGTTTCCAAAATGGCCGTTCCCACGGGTGTACTTGTGGCGCTTGCTGCGTCAAGCTAATTTCCATGTATTCTCCGATGATCTACAAAGATCCGCAAAAATTGAAGGCGCTGGTAACCCCGGGCCGTTCAGCGAGAAGACAACAACCAGAATAACATTGTCCGCGTTGCAATGCTTGGAAACTGTGAAAAAGGTTGTGGAAATGGTGAATGGAAGGCTGACGGCCAACGTCTGACAACCAAATTCCTACAACTTGTGTTCGAAAAAAGCCGTCGGTAAGTGGCTCATGCTCTAGGAACGAAGCTTCCAAAGAACCTGTCGAAGCATGCCGAGGAGGAGTTCCGCATCTGCGGCGGATATGTTCATTCGCCGAATAAAGCGGCGAACTTTTTCCTCGGGGGCCGCGGCCGAACGCGATTTCGCCTTGCCCTGAGAGTTTTTAATGTAACCGCTGGTCTGCAACGCATCCAGCAAGAGGGAAGTGAGGCGTTCGAGATCACCGGCCGCGGCAAGCGCCTGCTTCTCCGGTGCGAACGTAGACTTCTGATCGCGGGCAAGCTCATACAGGCAGACCGCGACGGCCTGCCCGAGATTCATCGAGCGATGCTCTTCGCGTGTAGGGATGCGCAGCAGCCAATGGCAGTGACTGAGGTCCTCGTTGGAAAGGCCGCGCTTCTCCGAGCCAAAGAGCAGGGCCACGCAACCCATACTGAGGCGTTTTCGAATCAACCACGCTCCTTGCCGCAGGTCGCGCACAGTGTGTTGAGGGTCGCGTCGGCTCAGCGCCGTCGTACCAACTACCAGCGAACAGTCCGCGACGGCCTCCTCCAGCGATTTGAACTCTTCAGCTTGCTCCAGCAAAGCTGCGGCTCCCACGGCAGAACGCGCTTCACGAAACGCCAACTCATAGGGACTCACCACGCGCAAATGCCGAAACCCAAAGTTGCTCATCGCGCGCGCCACCGCGCCGATGTTCAGCGGGTTGCGCGGGTTCATCAGCCCCACGCGCAGCCGTTCAAATTCGCTTTCTCGAAACAAGCTTTCTTTGGTCAAGGGGTCTCTAATCTATCAAAATCTATGCCAACCCTCTCGGCGAAGGGCGCGCTCAGCCGCCGCGCGGCAACCATCTGAAGCTATTCAACGATACGCTGAGTTGCAACAAAACCGACCCTTAACTTAGACTGTCCTCGGGTAGAATCATCGCGCCTTGCCAACCCGGGCCGAGAGTTCCCTCCTTAAAGAGGCCTGTTGACATGGCCGAATCCATTTCGCTTTAAGACCTCGCTTTGCGAGGGGCTTCACTGTGAGCGCTATTGGTGTCGCAAAGACTCCGAGCGCCACGCGCTAAGACTATGCAGCAAAAGCTCCGTTGATAGGAGAGCAAGTGGCAACTCCACTGGAAAACTGGGTTGAGGAAGCAGCGCGGCTTACCAAGCCGGATCGCGTCGTGTATTGCGATGGCTCGGAGTCAGAATACCGTCGGATGATCGACCTGCTGCTGCGTGCCGGAGACACTTTCCAGCTCAATGAAAGAACGTATCCCAATTGCCATTTGCATCGAAGCTCGGTAAACGACGTCGCGCGCACGGAGCACCTGACCTTTATCTGCTCGCCGGACAAAGACGACGCCGGACCCACTAACAATTGGATGGACCCGGAGGCCGCGAAGCACAAAGTCGGAGCGCTCTTCGATGGCGCCATGCGCGGCCGTACCATGTACGTCGTGCCCTACATCATGGGCCCGCCCGGTTCGCCCATCAGCAAAGTCGGCGTGGAAGTGACCGACAGCCCTTACGTCGTTGCGAGCATGCGTATCATGTCCCGCATGGGCCAGGTTGCCTTGGATCGTCTTGGGCCATCCAATGAATTTGTTCCGGGACTGCATTCGCTGGGTGACCTCGACCCCTTGCGGCGCTACATTGTGCATTTTACGCAAGAAAGACTGATTTGGAGCATCGGCTCGGGCTACGGTGGGAATGCGCTGCTCGGCAAAAAATGTTTTGCGTTGCGCATCGCCAGCGTGATGGCGCGCCAACAGGGCTGGATGGCGGAGCACATGCTCATCCTCGGTCTCGAATCGCCCGGCGGGAAAGTCACCTACATGGGAGCGGCGTTCCCCAGCGCCTGTGGCAAAACCAACCTGGCCATGATGGTGTCAGCACTGGGAGGCCAGGGGTACCGCGTCTGGACGGTGGGCGACGACATCGCGTGGATGCGAATCGCGGATGACGGCTACTTGCACGCCATTAATCCCGAAGCAGGATTCTTCGGTGTCGCGCCCGGAACCGGCATGTTGACCAATCCCAACGTCATGGGCGCTCTGCGCAAAAACACTTTATTTACCAACGTCGCCATGACCGGGAACCGCGAGCCTTGGTGGGAAGGAATCGGCAGCGATCCCCCTTCCGGACTTACCAACTGGAAGGGCGAAATCTGGGATTCCTCCAAAGGCCCCGCCGCGCATCCGAATGCCCGCTACACCGTGCCCGCCAAACAATCGCCGAGCATCTCGCCCCAATGGGAAGCGCCCGAAGGCGTGCCCATTTCCGCGTTCATCTTTGGCGGAAGGCGCGCGCGCGTCGCGCCGCTCGTCTACGAATCGTTTGATTGGCAGCACGGCGTGTTTGTCGGCGCAACGATGGCCTCGGAGACCACCGCTGCGGCAACCGGCGACGTGGGTGTCACGCGCCGCGATCCCATGGCCATGCTGCCTTTCTGCGGCTACAACATGGCGGATTATTTCGGCCACTGGCTGCAAATGGGGAAGAAAATCCCGAAACCACCGAGGATTTTCCATGTGAACTGGTTCCGCAAAGGCGCGGACGGAAAATTCCTGTGGCCCGGCTACGGCGAGAACGTCCGCGTACTGAAATGGATTCTGGAGCGCGTGGAAGGCCGCGGCGCCGCTCAGGAAACGCCGATTGGCTATGTGCCCGCAAAGAATGGATTGACGCTCGATGGGCTGAAAGTTTCTGGCGAAGCCCTGAACGAATTGCTCCGCGTGAATCCGGCCGATTGGGAAAATGAGCTGGAAGATTCAAAGCAGTTCCTGGTGAAATTCGGCGCGCGCCTGCCGCGCGAAATCCGCGAGGAGCACGGCAAACTCGCGAAACGCTTTGAACCCCTCGTCACCGCATAGGAAAGCGGTTCACGCAAATCGGCCTGTGTTTCCTGCGCGCGGGGAATGTGAAGCCGTTCAACTTCCCGGATGATATTCCCTCTCCGTGTGCCCCTTCAGTTGCTCGCGATAAAAATAAACCTCGCGCAAATCTCCTGTGCTGTACCGCGCCGCTTCGTCGTTGAAGTGCGGAGATGCGGGATGGCCGCTCTCGCCACCGGCCGTTATGGCACGCGCATGAATTTTTGGGCCAAACTCGACCACCGCCACGAAGCTGTTCCCCAGCGTGCCATACCACTTCTTCGTCCCCGGATACGCTCGCGCTCCAAACGCAGCCAGCGAGCCCCACTTCGATGAAGTGAAACCGACAGGAATGCTCGGCCCCGCATCGCTGAAGGGCTGCACGATGTCCCCGGTCAGCCGCTGAAATCGATTGATCTCGCCCCAGGGAGTCTTCCAGCCTCCAAAATCCCCAACAAGCTTGCCGTTTGCGGCGGAGAGCGACTCGAGCAGCAGCTTTGCCGGCGCCTTGGTGCAAATGTAGTCGCTCAGGTACAAGCCGCCGCTTCTTGCATCGCCGCCCACGCGTTGTTGGATGTCTTCGCCCCAGAACACCGCGAGCGAAGTGGGCACGGAGTTCACTCCCCACCGCAAATTCCATTTGCGCAAGGCTTCCATCGGCTCAGCCAATTTTGTCTTCAACGGATCTTCAGCAGGCGCATCGTCCCAGGCTTTGACCAGGCACGGAATCGGTTTCTCAAACCACATCAGGTAGCTGTCGTACGCAGCCGCAATCAGAGAGTCCACTGTGAAGTCTTTCGTGTCCTGCAGGACTCGGATCGCGTGCAATCCTCGCGCGGTCTCCCCGCCCGTTTCGACATACGAAGGAAAATCTTCCTTTTTCGGGCTGTCCGGCCCCGCCGCCGACCATGGCCAGTTGTTCGAGTTGTACAGCCAGCCGACTTTGGGATTCAACAGTTGCGGTGTCTCATCGACCGAAAGCAGCCCGTGCCACTCCGTCGCCGGACTGCTACCGTCCACAGGTTTCGTCCAATCAAAACTTGTATCGCGCCGTGGAATGAAGTTGCCGTGGAAATAAGCAATGTCCCCGTCGGCATCCGCAAAGATCGTGTTGTTCGACGAGTTCGTATGCAATTCCATGGTTTCTCGAAACGACTTGTAATCCTTCGCTTTCGTGCGCGCGTACGACTGCGTCAGTGCCTTCACCGGCTCCTGCATCAAACGGATGCTCACCCATTTTCCCTCCGCTTCACGAATGATCGGCCCATGCTGCGTGCGGTACGCAGTGAATTTTTTCTCCGCCATTCCATGGTCGGTCTTATACGGCACCGTGATCTCCGTCGCGATGACGGGCCGTTCCTCCTTGCCATACTTGTAATAGAAGCGGTCGCCTTTCTTCACCACTGTCTCCAGGTATTCGCTGATCGCATTCACTCCACTCGACGTGTGCATCCATCCGGCCCGCTCGTTGAACCCCTGATAAACGAAAAACTGGCCCCACGTCACCGCGCCGTAAGCATACAAGCCTTCCTCGCTTACCATCTGCAATTCCGAGCGAAAGAAGAAAGAGGTGTGCGGATTAATCAGCAGCAGGGCGTGGTGCGCGCTGGTGTTAGAAGGAGCGATGGCGATTCCGTTAGAACCGCTGGGCTCTTCCGTGTCGTCCTCCTCAGAAGGCTCATGCGTCTGGCTCAGTGCAACTTTTCCGTAAAACGCCTCCAGTTGGCTCAGGTTCACGCGCTCGATGTCCCCTCCAATGCTCCCCTCGCTGAACGTCAGCGCCATCCACGGCTCGAATCGCTGGATCACTCTTGGTTTTACTTCGGGATGTGTTGCAAGGTAGTAGTTGAGCCCGTCCGCCCACGCGTTCATCAGTTTCTTCAGCCATTCCGGACTCTTCGCGTAATCTTTCTTAATTTCCGCGGGATCGATAAACAGCTTCATGCGCAAATCCTGATAAATCTTCGATTCGCCCTCCGCTTCCGCCAGCCGCCCCATCGCGTTGATGTAGTTGGTTTCCACGCGATTGAAGTCGTCCTCGGCCTGCGCGTAAGTCATTCCGAACACGGCATCCGCGTCCCTCTTCCCATAAACGTGCGCGATGCCCCAGTCATCGCGAACAATGGTGGCGTTCCGCGCCTCGCGCCCCCACCGCGCGGTTTCTTGATTGGTGCTCCCCTGCGCCGCGACACACGTTGACGCCGCTGCGAAAAGAATTGCGAGAACAAGTTTTTTCACTAGCCCTCCTCGGGGACCACAGCCGGGACCGCAGAATGTTTCAGAGTTCGCCATTTACTTCTAGAGGATGGTTTCGATTTCGGCGTCGAGAGAAACGTGGGTAGCAGCGATTCCATTGATGCGGAATTTCTGCCCCTCGCCTTCGGAGAAATGCATGAAGCGGCTGATGTGGTAGTCCTCGTCGTAAGAAGAAAAAAGGCATTCGATTTCTGCATGGCCAAGCGGGAAAGCGGAGAGCGCGACGGGCCGGCCAAATTCACCGGCCTGTGAACGATAGTGGCGAACCAGTTCGCTCAACGACATGATGGGAGCGCCTCGCGCTACTTCGGCGCTCATGGAATTCTCCTCGGCAAAGGGTACAGCCAGCGATCCGCTAAAAAAGAATCCCAAAATCCCGCGGCGGAAGCGGCCACCGTGGACTAAGCCGTCGCGGCCTTGACCTGCGACAGCGCCGAAGCGACTTCCTTCAGGTCCGGCACGACAGGAATGTCGTAATTCTTGAACCACGCTACTTTGCCCGCTTTATTGACGATGGCGATGGCGCGGCCGGTGATTCCCTTGTCGGCCAGGTAGACGCCATACTTTTCGCTCATGGCGCCGCGCGGATGAAAATCCGCCAGCAGCAAATACTTGATGCCCATTTTTTCCGCGTAGGCTTTGTGTGACCATACGCTGTCCACGCTCACGCCAAGCACTTCCGCATCCAGCTGGTCGAACTTCTTCATGTCGTTCACGAAGCAAGCGTGCTCGTTGGTGCAAGTCGGGCTCCAGTCCAGGGGATACCAGACCAGCACGACGTTCTTCTTTCCCGCAAAATCCGACAGCTTCACTTCTTTCTTTTCCTGATTCAACAACGTGAAATCCGGCGCAACTTGACCAACCGAAATACTCATGATCCTTCCTCCCGGGGTTCGCAAATTGTCTTGTCCATCTTACCGAATCTCGCAACTTCGGCCAACCGCCCGCTCCCTCGCTCAATTTGTGTTTATCACTGATCGGTGGCTGCGTCGTAGACGACTTTGCCGCCGACGAAGGTTTTCAGCGCACGAATCGAAAGAGTCTCGGAAGGCGGGGTTTTCGTGATGTCTTGCGAGATGACGGTTAAGTCGGCCAACTTACCTTTTTCGATTGCGCCTTTATTGGTTTCCTCAAATTCCGCGTAAGCCGCCTCCGTGGTGTAACCGCGTAGCGCTTCTTCGAGCGTGAGCTTTTGCTTGGGATGCCAGCCGCCCGGCGGATTGCCCTGCGGGTCCTGCCGCGTGATGGCCGCGTAGATTCCATAGAACGGGTTCAGCGTTTCGCCGGGAAAATCGGAACTTAGCGGCAAATGCGCCCCGGAATCCTTAACCGAGCGCCAGGCGTAAGCGCCTTTGATGCGCTCCGGGCCCACGCGCTTTTCCGCCCACGGCATGTCCGACGTGGCGTGTGTAGGCTGCATGGAGGCGATAACGCCAAGTTTCGCGAAACGCGGAATGTCTTCCGGCGACAGCACCTGAGCATGCTCGATGCGCAGCCTCGGGTCATGCGCATCGGGCACTTCCTTTTCGGCTTGTTCGTAGGCGTTCAGCACGCTGCGGTTGGCGGCGTCGCCGATGGCGTGGGTGCAAACCTGAAATCGGGCTTGCAGTGCGCGTCGGGTCAGGCCGTAAACGTCAGCTTCCGGCGAGGTCATCACGCCTTTCGTTTGCGGGGCGTCGCTATACGGTTCGAGCAACGCGGCGCCGCGCGAGCCGAGCGCGCCATCGGCAAAAAGTTTGAAAGAACGAATCGTCAGTTGATGATGAGGATCGATTTCCGGCCCGCGTTTGAGCCATTCGTCGACAAGATTCTTGTCCGCGCCATCGAGCATGGCATAAACGCGCACAGGCATTTGTTCTTCGCGCACCAGTGCGTGAAATGCCTGGACCATAAGCGGAGTGACCTTGGCTTCGTGGACGGAAGTGAGGCCATTACGGACGCATTCGCGAGCCGCGAGCTGCATGGCGCGCCTCGCCTGCGCAAGAGTCGCCTGCGGAATGTGTTTGGAGACCAGTTCTTGGGCATGATTCAGCAGGATACCCGTGGGTTCGCCGGTTTTTTCGTCGCGAAGAATTTTTCCGTTCTCGGGATCCTTGGTGTCTTTGTTGACTCCGGCAAGCTCGAGAGCGCGCTGGTTGGCCCAGGCGGCAAAAGTGTGGAGGCCGACAAGGAATACTGGATTGTTCGGCGTGGCCGCGCTCAATGCCTGATTTGTTGGGTAGTTTGAAGCCCATTTGCCTTCATCCCAGCCCCACCCGAGAATCCATTCACCCGGCGCGGCGGAAGCGGCTCGTTGCTTCACGCGTTCGACGATTTCTTTTTCCGAGGAAATGTCCTTGAGGTTGAGGCGGACGAGGCTCTCGCCGAGATTGATCAGATGCGTGTGCGCGTCAATGAGGCCGGGAAGAACGGTCGCTCCGTGAAGGTCCATGGCGCGCGCAGACGGATACAACTTCTTCCCCTCGTCGGAGTTGCCGACCCACACAATGCGGTCGCCTCGGATGGCGACAGCCTGCGCAGAGGGCTGCTTGTCGTTCATCGTGATGACGTGTGCGTTGAGGAGAAGCAGATCGGTGCCGGGAGTTTGTGCGGAAAGAGATGCTGCAGAAAGGGAGAGCGCCAAAAAGGAGAAGACGATAACGCGACACGCCTTGTGGCCAATACCGAATGCCAGTTTCATCAGACTCCTCCTAGCTCGAAACAGCCCTGGCCCGAATTTGCGATGACCATACCACCGGCTCAACCGGGCCGATCCAAAAAGCCCAGGACAGAGCGCCCAGCAAAGACACGACAGCGGTGATGGCAAAGGCCCAGAAATAGTGGCCAGTGCGCCCAAGGACGAAGCCCGTCAGCACAGGAGCCACCGCGCCGCCCAGATTTCCAACAAAGTTTTCGATTCCCGTCCAGCGGCCGGCGGCGCGAGGGCCCGCGAGCGTCTGTGTGATGGCCCAAACATTGGAGGAACTCACGCCGAGCGATGCAGCCACCAAAACGAGCGTTACTGCGGTGAGTTTGGGGCCAGCAAAAAGGCTGGGAATCACGAAGAGCGCGGCGCCCGCCATTCCAACGCTCGTAAATCCCTTTCGCACGAGAGTGGGAGTCGCCCCAGCGGCAATCCAGCGGTCGGAAAGCCATCCGCAAGTTGCTGCGACAAGAGCGCACGAGACGTAGGCCGCTCCCATGACGGCCGCCATTTGGTCCATGGAAAAACTCCGGCTGCGCACCAAGTAAGTTGGTATCCAGGTGAGGAAGAAATAGGACAAATAGTCCAGGCAAGCGAGAGCTGCGCACGTGCCCCAGGCGGAGCGTAGCTTCAGGATTTCGAAGATCCCTGGTGAGTCCTCTTCGCCATGATTGTGGGCAGATGGCTGCTCGCCCCGAGGCATCCATTGGAACCACGGGAGCAGCCAGGCCATGCTGAGGAAACCGAGGACCAGGAAAAACGAGCGCCAGCCATACCTGCCCATCAGGATGCCGCCAAAGAACAGGCCGAAGGCGGGTCCCGCATAAAAGCCCGTGATGATGATGGAATTGGCGAGCCCGCGCTGTGCTTCCGGGAAATACCGGGCGAGGATTTTGGAGTAGGAAGGGTAAACGACGGATTCGCCAACTCCAAGAATGAGGCGCGCGGTGAGCAAAAGCGCAAAGCCCGTGGCAAGCCCGGTGGCGGCAGTGGCCACGGACCAGATAAAGAACCCGGCGGCGAGCACCCACTTGACGTCGAGATGATCGACCAGCCAGCCTGCAGCGATCTGGAAGAAAGCGTAGCTGTAAAAGAAGGCGGCAAGCAGAATGCCGAGCTGCAGGTCGGATAAAGCTAGTTCCGCTTTCAGTAGAGGGGCGGCGGCGGACAGGTTTCCGCGGTCCACGAAATTGATAAACGCCGAAAGCGCGAGCAGGATGAGGACGCACCGCATGGCGCGCGAGATTTTCGCGTGGACCACTGTTGAAGGCGAAGAGGACATTAGAGTGGCGGGCCATTCTAACCGGAACACC
>QHYL01000114.1 GCA_003224105.1 Acidobacteriota bacterium
AGCTCGGGCAATCAGGAAGTAAGAAAAGATTGAGAATAGGCCACTCGCGAACGACGCTAGGCTCCAGCAGACTATGCCAATCGCGATGATCGCTTTGCGACTAAAGCGGTCTGCGAGAAAACCGAAAGGGATACTGGCAATTGCCAGGACGACTAGCAGCCACGTCTGAAGCGACCCGAGCTGCGCATCGGTGACGTGGAAATAATCGCGGAGGACTGGAACTAAAGGAACGACGAGCCAGCGTGCCGCAAAGTTGACAAAATTGATCAAAGCAAGTACAGCAAGGAGGCGAATCTGTCGGGCATTGAGCGGAGTGGGCTTTGTTGACATGCTAAGTTTGCCGGGTGACCCGCACGCGACCTGGTGGAGCGGAGAGAAACTACCAGAAATTGGCTCGAACACGAAACAGTCCGTGTCCGCTCGACCTGTACCGATTATAGTACGACCATGAATGCCGCCCCTTCAACGGATGCTACTACTTCACGCCTGACGGCGGTTGTGTCTTATGGCGTGCTGCTCTTGCTGATTTACCTGGTGTTTCGCATCGCCGAGCCATTTTTGAGTGCGTTAGCCTGGGCTGCCATTCTGGTGACTTTTTTTTACCCCATGCACAAGCGGCTCGCAAAAAGTCTCTCCTCCGTTCAGGCCTCCGTCATCAGCACTGTGGCGGTCACTGTTCTTCTGATCGCGCCGGCGATTTTGGTGACGACTCTGTTCGTGCGAGAGGGCGTGTCGATTTCACGGGGGGTGCAACACTCCATCATCGAGCAGCATGCGCCCGTGATTGCTAAAGGGTGGTTCTGGATTGCTCATCACGTCCCGGGAATGGATCCCAACACGGACATCTTCGAGGCGCTTGAACAGGGAATTGAAAAGCAGGCTGGGTTCCTGGCGGAGCGCATTGGGACGATTCTGAAGAACATCGCCGCGTTCATTTTTGATTTGTTTGTGATGATTTTTGCCATGTTCTACTTCTTCCGCGATGCCGGGAAGATCCTCGGAGCCGTGCGGAGCATTCTGCCGTTCGATGCCCAGCATCAAGAAGCCATGATCATCCAGATACGGGACCTGATCTCTGCGAGTGTAATCACCAGCCTGGCTGTCGCAGCTATTCAGGGAGCCCTCGGAGGACTGGGCTTTGCCTTCGTTGGTTTGCCAGCCCCGGTATTTTGGGGAGTATTGATGGCTTTCTTTTCCCTCATTCCCGTCGTCGGGTCGGGCTTGATTTTTGTGCCAGCATCGCTTTGGTTGGGCTTTACGGGACACTGGGGACGGGCGGTTTTGCTCTTGGCGATCTGTGCGGGCGTCTCAACGGTTTTGGATAATGTGCTGCGACCTTTATTGCTTGGCGGCCGGACGGAATTAAGCGGGCTGGTGGTTTTCATCAGCGTGGTCGGCGGCGTAGGTCTGTTTGGGATGCTGGGTTTGGTGCTGGGGCCTATCCTGGTGGCTATGGCCGCAGGCGTTCTGAGTGTCTACCGGGAGACCGCGGAAAGCCCGCCGATAACCGCTGGGTAACACCTGCCCTGCCCAACGGATTGTAAGCCTCGCGAGTATGTTAGAGTAACGCGCTCGAAAGGATTTTCATGGCTACGAAGCCTGCGCCAAAACCAATCGAGCTTCCCACAGACAAGCTGCGCTGGAGGTGTGAGCTCTCGCGGATTCCGTTCGAAACCACGGCGCAGGCCGACCCCCGCGAAGGGTTTATCGGGCAAGAGCGCGCTTTGCGCGCATTGAAGATGGGAGTGGAGCTCTCCGCCCCCGGCTACAACGTTTTCGTCTGTGGATTAGCGGGCACCAGCCGCGGCGGAACCATCGCGCACATGATCGAAGAGCTCCATCCGCCGACCAAAGAGTCATTGGATCGCTGTTACGTCAACAATTTCAAAATTACGGACCGCCCGAGATTGCTGACGCTCCCTCGTGGGCAAGCTGATCCTTTCAAAAAAGACATGCAGGCGGGAATCGATTTCTTGCGGCGGCGGATTCCTCAAGTGTTTGAAGGCGAACCGTTTCAGCGTCAAAAAGGGAGAATCGTCGAACGCTTTACCGTCCGTGAAAAAGAGTTAATGGACGATTTCACGCGCCGCATTGCGCGCGATCAATTTGCCCTGGGCCACATGCAAGTTGGCGCCGTGGCGCTGCCGGAAATCTTCCCCGTGCTCGAAGGGCAGATGGTTCCCATCGAGGATATTTCCAAGATGGTGCATGAGGGGAAACTCGAAGGCACGGTCGCCGAAGAGATTGAGCGCAAGTACGAGCAATTCCGGCAGGAATTCACGGTCGTTTACCGCAAAACGCTCACGCTTTCTCGGGAGCTGGCTAGCGAACTAAGTTACCTGGAACAGGAAGCCGCTTCTGTGCTGGTGGACGGCGTCATTGAGGAGTTGAAGGAAAAATATCCCGGCACGAGCGTCGCGGAATATCTCGAAGAAGTGCGGCATCACTTGCTGGATAACCTGAATCCCTTCAAGGAACGCGAAGGAGAAGGAGAAGATGACGAGGAATCGCCGGATGGCACGCCGAAGGCCCAGGGTGGCCCGGAACGCGACCCTTTCCGCTTGTACGGAGTAAACGTCATCCTCGCACACAATCACGAAGAAACTTCACCGGTGATTTTCGAGACCACACCTACATACGCAAATCTTTTCGGCACGATTCAGCGCGCCTACGACTCGCGCGGCGGCTGGAGCAGCGACTTCATGGACTTGCGCGGCGGCTCGTTGCTGCGGGCCGATGGCGGATTCCTGATTATGTATTCGATGGAAGCGCTGTCGGAAACGGGGGTGTGGCGTGCGCTGAAACGCACGCTCAATCACAACCGGCTGGAAATTCAGCCGCTCGAAATGTTTTATCCCTTTGGTGGAAGCGCGCTGAAGCCGGAAGCCATCGACATCAACGTCAAAGTGATCCTCATCGGCGACCGGCAGCTCTACGAACTCCTCTACGAATACGAAGAGGACTTTCGCAAGATTTTCAAGGTGCGCGTGGAGTTCGACGAAGAAATGGCCATGAGCGACGGTGTAATCGCTGAATATGCCGGGCGGTTGCGCGCGCTGTGCGAGAAAGAGAATCTGCATCCGTTTGATCGCGGCGCGTTTGCGGCCATGCTGGAGTACGGCGTGCGCCAGGCTGGCCGGAGGAACAAGGTGACCGCGCGTTTCGTGGATATCGCCGATTTGGCGCGAGAAGCGCACTACAGCGCCGCGGCCACAGATGAAAACATAGTTCGGGCCCATCACGTCCGCCTCGCTTTGTTTTCCAAAATCGAGCGCCACAACCTGATCGAAACCCGCATCCGCGAAATGATTGAAGAAGGCACACTGCTCGTGGACGTTTCCGGCACGCGCGTCGGCCAAGTGAACGGGCTGAGCGTGCTCGAGATTGGCGGCTACTCGTTCGGCAAGCCAGTGCGCATCACCGCCACCGCGGCTTTGGGAAAAACGGGACTGATCAACGTCGAACGTGAAGCCAACCTGAGCGGGCGCTTTCACGACAAAGGTGTGCAAATCATTGCGGGGTACTTGCGAAGCCAGTTTGCGCAGGACAAGCCTCTCTCTCTTGCCGCCAGCATTTGCTTCGAGCAGTCCTATTCTGGCGTGGATGGAGACAGCGCAAGCTCGACCGAGATTTACGCGCTGGTTTCTGCGCTATCAGGACTCCCGCTGCGGCAAGACATCGCCGTCACCGGATCCATCAATCAGCAGGGTGACATTCAGGCCATTGGCGGAGTGAACGAAAAAATCGAAGGGTATTTTGACGTGTGCCGCATCAAAGGCCTTACTGGCACGCAAGGCGTGATGATTCCCGAAGCCAACGTCGAAGACTTGATGTTGCGAGAAGACGTGTTGGACGCGGTGGCCTCTGGGAAATTCCACGTCTGGCCCGTGGGAAAAATTGAACAGGGGATTGAAATCTTGACCAACGTTTCCGCCGGCGGCAAGAATGGCACGGGACGTTTTGACGCCGGAACTGTTTTCTCGCTTGTGGATGAACGCCTTCGCGAAATGGCAAAGACGTTGAAAGAATTCGAATAAGCTCGTCAGATTAACCGCCGGTACGGCATCAAAATCCAACCGGGATAGGAGAAGCCCTGTCCTTGCGTTCCTCAAAAAACGCAGAACAGGCCTTCTCTAAAGTTGGAACAGAAGCATCTCAGGGCTTGTCTGTTGTAGGTGTTGTCGGCGTGGCCGCTGCCGCCGGAGCGGGCGCAGCCCCCGGTGCAGGCGCGCCGGAATCTTTGGGCGTTTCCAGGTATCCCGTGATCTGATTTCTGCCCACATCGAAAACCACGATTTCGTAGGGCGCCATCCGGGAACTTCCCTTTACATAAAATTGCACCGGTTCACCGGACGTCTTGTCTCTCTTTTCGATGGTCTTGTCATCGGCAATGACGGTGATGGTGTACTTGGACTTCTTAGGATCGGTCCTGTTCAACGAAATCTGCACCGGCCCGACGCGCTGTCCATTCTTTGATTTTTGCAGAGTGAATTCGTAATAGTTGCGGTCACCGCGCCGCCGCAACTCCTCGAGGTCATCCCGGTTGTGGGCGATTAATCCGCTCATCACGTTCATATCGCCCATGCTCCGATCGAGCTTGCCTTTGGTTGCCTCAAGGTCGCTCTTGGTCGCTTCCAGGTCTTTTTTCGCGCCGCCGACTTCCGTTGCCACAGCACCAATCTGTTCCTGGCTCGCCTTGATCTGCGTAGTGATCTCTGCATCGGAGGCTTGCTGTTCCTTGCGGATGTCTTCAGCGCGGCTCTTGGCTTTTGCAAGCTCCGACTGGGTCAAGCCCATTCTTTGCGTGGTGATTTCCACCTGGCTCTTCAAGTCCGCAATTCGCGAATTGGCCTGATCCAATTGCGCACTGAGAATCTTGTTCTGCTCCCGCTGTCTCCCCACGTCATCGCCCAGTTTTGCCTGTGTCGTATAACCGAAATAGACGACCACCGCTAACCCGGCAATCACCAACCCGAACAGTACCGATATCCACCGTGGCGTTCCCGGCGTTTCGTATCCATAAGATTCTTGCGGGCTTGGTATGTTTGGAGAAATGCTCATTCTTCCCTCTCTGTGATAGGTATCACCCTAAATGGCCCTATTTCGAAATTATGGCTTGCAAAAGAACTTCTGTCCATCTTCTGTCTGCATTGAACTGGCAGCCATTGGACGCTTTCGGCGAGGCTATCGTTTCGATGCCTTGTTCGTGGCCCTGAGTCCGGGCCAGCGCGCAAAGACCGTTGTGGTCAAGCCTCCTCGCGGTGTGAATTCGCCGCGGACCACGCACCATTCCGGTTGTGCTGCAGCGACGATGTCCTGAAGGATTTTGTTCACTGCGTTCTCGTAGAAGATTCCCAAGTTGCGGTATGCCAGGAGATACATTTTCAGCGCTTTCAGCTCCAGGCACTCTTTTCTCGGCATGTACTGGATGGTGAGTGTGCCGTAGTCAGGCATGCCCGTTTTGGGGCATACCGACGAGTACTCTGGAAACCGTGTAGTTATGACGTACTTCTGGAATTGATTTGGCCAGGTTTGCAGCGCCGGCAATTTTGCATTGATTCCGGCGCGGGCGTGTTCGGTGGTGTTGTCAGGCATGTTTACTCCTTGGGATTTTCATTGTATCGTGCCCGACATGGAGTCTGCTTCTTTCCGTGTTTCAGCGTCCAGCCATTCCGGGGGGATCGAAGATTCAGGCGATGGGGCTCGTTTGTCCAGCCTGTCGCAGTTCGAAATTCCGGCGCTCGCGGCGCCGGTCAGTCGCTGACTATCTGCTGAGCATCGGTGGCGTTCTGCCGTGGCGTTGCGAATCTTGCGAGGCGAGATTTCGCGGACCCCGCACTCCTTTTCGGGACATGCTGTATGCCCACTGCGGAATCTGCGGCAACCTGGAATTGCAGCGCATCGCGGCGGAGCATGTCCCGGGCCAGGCATCCGTCATTGGGCGGCTTCTCGGATTGCCTGCGTTTCGTTGCGTGCCCTGCCGGAACAAATTTTTCTCCGTGAGGCCGCTCCGGCGAGAAGGCGAGAAAGAAGCTGCGGCCTGGAATCGTTGAAGGTCTTCGAGTATCGAACAAGTACCCGATCTCACCCGAACTCCCGCCGACCTTCTCGGCGCCTTACCTCC
>QHYL01000730.1 GCA_003224105.1 Acidobacteriota bacterium
CCCCTAGCCACGCTCATTGCCGGATGGCCTCGACCAAACTAGCGGCTCGACAGCGTGGCGACAACGTGCGCGGCAATCGCTTCACCCCGGCCGATGGCATCTACGCCTTCGTTGGTCTTGGCTTTCAAGTGGATTTTGTCGGACGAAACGCCGAGTGCCTTGGCGAGGGCTTCGCGCATCTTCGGAAAATGCGGCCCGAGCTTTGGTTTTTCAGTGATAACCACGGCGTCGACGTGCTCAATGGCAAAGTTCTTGTCGGCCAGCAATTTTTTTGCGTGCTCCAGGAAAAGCAGGCTGTTTGCGCCCTTCCATTGCGGATCGGTGCCCGGAAAATGTGTGCCAATATCACCCAGCCCCGCGGCTCCAAGAAGAGCATCGCAGAGCGCATGAGCAAGCACGTCGCCATCCGAATGCCCCACCGGGCCTTTATCAAACGGCAATTCGATCCCGCCAACGATGAGCTTTCGCCCTTCGGCCAAGCGGTGCAGATCGTAGCCAATGCCGCAGCGCGTGCTCATGCGTTTTGCCTCTAGCGGTCGAGGTAGAAGCGGGCGAGTTCCATGTCGGCGGGCTTGGTGATTTTCATGTTGCGTTCGGAACCCAGCACCACGTGCACATCGTGCCCGATGCGCTCGACGAGACCGGCTTCGTCCGACGCATTCACGCCGTCGGCCTGCGCGCGGGCAAGCGCCTCTTTGAGCAGCTTCGTGGCAAAGACCTGCGGCGTCTGCGCCAGCACCACGCGCTCGCGAGGAACGGTGGCCGTAATCAGCGCCACGTCTTCCGGCAGGCTGGCGCGCTTCACTTCCTTCACCGTGTCCATCGCGGGAATACCCAGAATCGCGGCCTGGCAGCGGCGCGCTTCCTCGATGACGCGAGTGATCTGCGCGACTGTCACAAACGGCCGCACGGCATCGTGCACCAGGACGATTTCTGTGTCGTTGGGCACTTCGCGCAAGGCGGCGGCGACGGAATCCTGGCGCGAATCGCCGCCTTTGACCACGCGCACGGGCTGCTTGAATTTTTCCTTGGCGATGCGCTCTTCGAGGCGGTGCACTTCGTCGCCGCGCGTGGCGACAATGAGGTCGGTGACTAGCGGACAGGAAGCGATGCGCCGCAAGCTGAGAATCACAATGGGCGTGCCGTTCAGCTCGAGGAACTGCTTGGGCGTCTCTGCGCCCATGCGCGTTCCCATGCCGGCAGCCGGCAAAATGGCAGCGATTCGGCTCATGTTGGAAGCGGCATCCGCCTATGTGCCCCGGAGGCGGATTCGCAAGAGTTTGAGTTTACCTCAAGCGGGGGTGCGGGGCGAATCTTGCGGGGGGTTTGTGGTGAGCGCGGTTCCACTAAGAGGATTTGTCGGCGCTAGGCATCTTTGCACGCGGTGGATGTAATCCTATTTGATTGAAGAGCGCCTCGATCCATGTTTACGCTACACCTTCGGCGGCAGATTGCGATTGTGGCTTGTGTTGCAACCGCAATAACACTTCTTTGCTGGGCCTGTTCGTCAAAACCCCGCCACAACCAGAAGGAAGTAGCAGCCGCTGAGGACGAAGTTTATGAGGCCGTAGTCCGCGACATGATTACCCCAATCCATGGGGAGGTTCACCTAAGCCAACTTGTTTTTGATGATACTGTGCTAACCGGCCTTTTGCCTGGAGCAGACGTCAAGTCTTGCAAAGAAACCGCTCGCAAACGCTTGTGGCTCCGACTCAGGATTTTCTAAAAAAGGCATGCACTGCCGGTCGCCTCTCTCAAACATTCCACACTGATTTGCCACGGACTTTCATAGCGGCGGAGAGCGTGCACTTTAAGGATTGGCCGATAGAAGAAAACGGGATGAAATCATTTGAGCAGTTGTTTCCTGGGGCTGGCGGGATTATCTCGTTTTCTCATGTAGGTTTTGATTCCACCTTGCACGAGGCAATCGTATCCACTGCTTTCGTTTGCGCTGGCCTTTGTGGCAGTGGCTACCGCTACATTCTTAGAAAAGAAAGAGGGCGATGGGAAGTTGTGAATAAATTGATGCTCTGGGTGTCGTAGCAATGATTCGCGCGTCAGCGGACGTAGACGCGTTCGACGCGCTGGCTTACGGCGCAGAGCAGGTCGGAAGTGACGGTGCCGATGCTGCGCGCCACGCGGTTCGCGAGAAGCACATTGCCACTCGCGTCCGTGCCGTAGAGAGTGGCGACATCGCCGACTTCCACGCCTTCGATGTCGGTCACATCAACCATGGTCACGTCCATGGAGATGATGCCCACGATCGGCGCGAGCTTGCCGCGCACCAGCACGCTGCCGCGATTGCCTAGCGAGCGGTGGATGCCGTCGCCATAGCCGGCGGCCATCACGCCAATGAGGGAAGGGCGTTTGGGGACAAAGGTGGCGTCGTAGCCGACTCCTTCGCCCGCGGGAACGCGGCGCAAATTGATGATTTTCGCGCGCAGGCTCATCACCGGCTTCAGCGGCAGCAGCTTCTCTGCCTCTTCGCGCTTTTCCGCGGGATCGTAGCCGGGATGGTAGCCATAGAGAATCGCGCCGGGCCGCACCATGTCCGCCCAGGTTTCCGGGCGCGAGACGATGGCGGCGCTGTTGGCAAGATGCACCAGGCCGGGATCGATGCCCAACGCGCGCAGACGGTCCAGCGCCGCGTAGAAGCGCTCTTCCTGTTCGCGGGTTTGCTTGCCAACGGCGGTATCCACAAAAACTCCCGAAGACGCGAAGTGGGAAAAAGCGCCGGTGAGCTGCATGTGCTTGCACTTGCCAAGCTGCCGCGCGAAGCACTCGATATCCGTGGGGGCGATGCCCAGGCGGTTCATGCCCGTGTCAATTTTC
>QHYL01000115.1 GCA_003224105.1 Acidobacteriota bacterium
CCGTACCCAGCTACGCAAATGTGGGTGCCGCTTGCTCTTGGCCCCAAGCAGTACTCAGATAATGAGCGAGGGAACAAATGGCTGTGGATGCTGGCTCGAATGGCGCCGGACGTGCCTCCCGAGCACGCGAATGTCATGCTGCGCACCGTAGGTCACCGCCTCGCGGCGCAATATCCCGACGATTACTTGGAGAATACCGGATGGCATTTTTCCGTCGACCCGATGCTTGCTGAGCAAACGAAAGACGTCCGGCGATGGCTCTTTCTTGCATTTGGCGCAGTGGGCTGCATTCTGCTGATCGCTTGCACGAATGTTTCAGGCCTGCTGCTGGTGCGCTCCAGCGTGCGTAGCCGCGAACTGGCCGTGCGCTCGGCCCTGGGTGCAAGCTCAGGACGGCTCCTCCTGCAGATTTTGACGGAGACGGCGCTGCTTATAGCTATAGGTTGTTGCGCGGGTCTCGGTCTCGCCGTTGCTTTGGTTCAGCTGAGCAACACCTATGGTCCGATAGATCGGACTCAAATCGAACCTTGGGCGCTCGCTTTTGCCTTGGGCCTGTGCATCATTTCCACGTTTCTTGCCGGCCTTCTTCCTGCGATCCTCTCCTCACGCTTGTCTCCTGAGCAGGCCCTCAGGGCAGGCGCAAGCCGTGCCACGACAGGGCAGACTCGTTGGCGTAGCATTCTCGTGGCCGGACAAATTGGCATTGCCGTTGCGCTGCTATTTACCGCTACTGCCCTTGGCCGCAGCTTTGTGAAATTGCTCGAGGTTTCGCCTGGCTTTTCGCCGGACCGCGTGTGGACTGCGTCTGTGCAGCTCCCGCAAGAGACTTACCGCACCAACGCTTCGCATGGTTCGTTCTTCCGTGACTTAGTTGATCGCGTCGCTGCTCTTCCAGGCGTCGAGTCGGCTTCGGCGGGCATCTCTCTGCCTTTCAGTAGCGGAGGCTACACTGCCGACATGTACCTTCCCGGACGCCCCGAAACGGCAGTTCGGCCCGCAGCGCGAGTTGATCAGGTCCTGCCAAACTATTTTGAGACCCTGAAAATACCCTTACTGAAGGGCCGCACCTTCACGCTACACGATGACCTGAACTCCCCGCCGGTGGTGATTGTCGACGAGGAATTTGTTCGCGAATATTTTCGAGGCGAAGACGCGATCGGCAAACTCGTGGCGAATAATGGCCACGGTGACTTTGCTGGCAGCCGCGACCACCCGGCCACGGTTATTGGTGTTGTTGGAAACGTTGCCGCGCGCGAACTCGGCGCGCCGCCCCGTCCGGAAATCTACTGGCCTCAGCTACAGTTGCCCAATTCCGCAGTGTTTCTCGTTGTTCGCCAGGCCGGGCAGACGGACGTAACCTCAGCAGTTCGCGAAATTCTGCATCAGCAGGATCCATCGGTCGCTCTGTTTGATATCGAAACCCTGCCACGCCGAATCATGGATTCGGTGAAATTGCGGCGCTTCGTGGCGTGGCTGCTAAACAGCTTCGCGTTGGTCGGAATGATTCTGGCCGCCCTCGGACTTTACGGCACGCTCGCTTACCTCGTTCAATTGCGCCGGCGCGAAATCGCCATTCGCATGGCGCTCGGCGCGACTCCGCGGGCTGTCGCTCGCCTCGTGGCCCGGTACAGTTTTACGCTTACGGCTGCAGGGCTCGTTCCCGGTATTCTTTTATGCGCTCTTGCTGCGCGTGTCACGCAAAGCTTCCTGTTCAACGTCGCGCCGCTTGATCTCGGGACCCTTGCGTTCACTGCGGCAGGATTGCTCTTCCTGGTAGCCATTGCTACTTGGTCCCCGCTTGCCCATGCCGCACGCGTGAGCACCCTCGCCATGTTGCACGATGAATAGAGCGCTTTGCGCATACTTTCGATGAAGCGCTAAGATGAAAGCTGCGAACTGAATGCGCAAAATTTGAAAATTCGGCAGCATGTCGCAAATACGTCCCATTTGTCATTTCGAGGGGCGTTTGCCCGAGAAATCTGCTTTTCTCTGTGTTTTGGCGAAAGCCCATTCCTCGCTTCGCTCGGAATAACGTCTGCCAGGGCTGCGTCTTTCACTTACAACTAAAAACTTATAACTTATAACTGTTCCCATGGAGCCTCGCGAAAAAGCCGCGCAACTTCCCGAAAAGCCCGGCGCGTATCTCTTCAAGGACGCCGGTGGCACAGTGCTGTATGTCGGCAAAGCGCGCAACCTGCGCAGCCGCGTGCGCTCCTACTTTACGGAGTCGCGCTGGATTGACGCCAAGACCGGCTCGCTCGCCCGCGAGATTGCCGACCTTGAAACCATTGTCGTCGGCAACGAACGCGAAGCCCTGGCGCTCGAGCACAACCTCATCAAGAAATATCGGCCGAAATTCAACGTCCTGCTTCGCGACGACAAGACCTATCCCTACATCAAGTTCACCGCCGCCGAGAAATATCCGCGCGTCTATTTCACCCGGCTCATAAAAAAAGACGGCTCGCTCTATTTTGGCCCCTATTTCCCGGCAGGTTTGGCGCGCCGTATTCTGCACTTCATTCACAAACGCTTCATGGTCCCGTCGTGCAACGTTGACCTCACCCGCAACCATCCCCGGCCCTGCCTGCAGTATTACATCAAGCGCTGCCTCGGTCCCTGCGTCGCAGGCTTCACCACGGATGAGCGTTATGCCGAAGCCGCCCGCGATGCGCGCCTGTTTCTGGAAGGCCGCCGCCACGATTTGATGAAAAGCCTCGAACAGCGCATGACCGCCGCCGCCGACAAAGAGCTTTTCGAACAAGCGGCAGCCTATCGAGATTTACTCGCCACGCTCGAAGACATCGAAGAGCGCCAGCGCATCGCCGCGGCGCAGGGTGACGACACCGACGTTTTCGCCTATTACGCGGAACCGCCGCTAGTGGCGGCGAATCTCTTTCACTTGCGCGGTGGGCGCGTTGTGGACCGCCGGGAATTCTACTGGGAAGACCTCGAAGAATTCGACCCGCAGGATTTTGTGCCCTCGCTGCTGAAGCAGTTGTATCTGGAAGCGGAATACCTGCCCAAGGCGATTCACGTCTCCGAAGATTTCGAAGAGCGCGCATTGCTCGAAGAAACCCTCACCGAGCGCGCCGGGCACAAAGTCGAGATTTTCACGCCGCAGCGCGGGTCAAAACGCGCCTTCCTCGATCTGGTCGAGAACAACGCAAAACATTCGTTCGAGCAGCGCTTCCGAGTGCTGAAGCCGACTTCCAAAGCCATTGGGGAAGCGCTGCAAAACACTTTGAACTTGCTCGAAGAGCCCAAGCGCATCGAGAGTTTCGACATCTCCCACATTCAAGGAACCGATACGGTTGCGTCCATGGTCGTTTGGGAAAATGGCCGCATGAAAAAATCCGACTACCGCAAATTCATCATTCGTGGTGACAACGGGCGCGGGGAACCCGGCGACGCGGGTAATGGCGCTCTGCCGCGTTTGAACGATGATTTTTCCAGCATGCGCGAAGCGGTTACGCGCCGTTATCGCCGCCTCCAGGAAGAAAAGAAAGAGTTGCCCGGCCTGCTCCTGGTCGACGGCGGCATCGGCCAATTACACGCCGCGGCCCAAGCGCTCGAATCACTCCAAATCATCAACCAGCCTGTGGCCAGCATCGCCAAGAAAGAAGAAATCCTCTACGTCCTGGGCCAGGAAAACGAACCCATCATCCTGGAACACCATTCGCCGGTCCTGCATCTGATCCAGCAAATTCGCGACGAGACGCACCGCTTTGCCGTTACGTTTCACCGCCAGCGCCGCGGTAAGCGGCAAACCCACAGCGCGCTCAATGAAATTCCCGGCGTCGGTCCGAAAACTGCGCAAAAATTGCTCAAAGAATTCGGAAGCGTCGCGAATATTCAGCGTGCGGGCGTAGAAAAATTAAGCGCCGTCATTTCGCGAAAAAGCGCGGAGAGAATTCTCGCAGGCCTGGAGCATCCTCCGGAGCATTCGGGCTAGCATTAACCGTTTCGAATGAACAATGCCGGTTAGCGGCCATTGCGGCTTCACCTTTGCTGTGCTACGGTGTCCTTTGGAGTGTATGGAGGGTGTCATGGCTGACAACGTGGGTTCCAAGGTGACGTACTTTATGGTGGGGCTTGGTCTTGGCGCCCTGGTGGGCGTGCTTTTTGCGCCGAAGGCCGGCGAAGAAACGCGCGATTTTCTTACGAAAAAAGCGGACGAAGGCAAAGAATATGCGCAGAAAAAAGCGCGCGAACTGCGCGAACGCGCGGATGAATTGATCGAACGCGGGAAAGATGTTGCCGTGCGCAAGAAGGATTCGATTTCGGCTGCCGTCGAAGCAGGGCGCGAAGCGTATCTGCGGGAGTCGAAGCAGTCGTAGGATCCGGTAACGGGAAAGCGGTTCGGCCCCTTGCGGGGCAGGCGGGGCACGTATGCAGGTGTGGCTCGAAATCTTCAGCATAGTGGCAGCGCTTGCTCTGGTCGTGCAAGTGGTGATCTTGACGGTGCTGCTGTTCCAGATGCGCCGCACCACCGAAAATATAAATCGGCTGGTAACGGAAATGCAGTCGCGAATGGGGCCGATTCTGACGCGCGTGCAAATTCTTCTCGACGATACTCAGCCAAAGATTGCCAGCATGGTGAATGACGCCTCGCACATGGTGTACCTGGCGCGCGGGCAGGCGCAAAAAGTAGACCGCGTGTTCACCGAAGCAGCGGACCGCATGCGCGGCCAGCTTGTGCATATGGACCGCATTTTGTCGGCTGCGCTGGAATCCGTGGAGGAAGCAGGCTTGAGTTTTAAACACGGTTTCTGGGCGCCGATGCAAAAGGCTTCAGCTCTGGTACAGGGAATCAAGGTTGGCATCGATCTTCTGCGTTCACGGCGGCGCGGCGGGGACGGACGAGCGGAGCGCCGGCGGAGCGATGACCCTCCGCGCGAGCCGCAGGAAGAAGAACTTTTCATTTAAGAAATAGGAACCCGAAATTCGAAAAT
>QHYL01000116.1 GCA_003224105.1 Acidobacteriota bacterium
ACGTAGTTTCCGTTGGGGACAAAGCACAGCTCCATGCTGTCGGGCTTTTCCGCAACAGGCAGGTTCTCGCGGCGGGCGAGCGCGCGCACTTCGTCTTTGGTCAATTCGCCGAGAGGAAACTCGCTGCGCGAAAGCTGTTCCTGCGTGAGTCCCCACAAAAAATAGGACTGGTCTTTGGAATCGTCGCGCGCGCGAAGCAATTCCCAACGGTGCGTTGCGTCATTCCTCCGAATACGCGCGTAGTGGCCGGTGGCGAGACGCTCCGCGCCGATTTGCCGCGCCATGCGCAGAAGCG
>QHYL01000117.1 GCA_003224105.1 Acidobacteriota bacterium
CGAGTTCCTGCGGAAAGGGAAGTAACAGTCGACACGAACCGCCTCAAAGGTGTCCGCCCGGATGTTCCTGGCTAGTTGGAGAAACCACTGCCGAGCGGGGAGCATAGCCTAGCTCTACGCACTCTGGGCGTCCAGTCATGGCCTGTGGAAATCTCCGGGAAACTCGGAGCCGAAACGAACGCGGGCGGATGATATTTTTAACGATCTCTTAACAAAAATCGGGTATTCCCCGGATTGACAGGAGTGCTTTACAGCGAGATACAGGGTTGACGCGCCCCCCCAGTGGAAGGGTACTCTCACTTCTTCTTGTTCCCTTGTCAACGGTGTTTACCATCCATCTCGGAAACAAACCGCGATTACTGAGAGTGCAGGACCCACAGTGCTTCAGTCACTACATGAGTTGCCCCTTACGTACCTGTGGTGGGGCCTGCGGGGGCGAGGAGACTTGGTGTTACAGCAACCCTGATAATCCTTGGTATCAGGGATATGGCTATAATGAGGGTGACTGCGACTGTGCGTGTTGTAGGGACGAAGACGCCTGCTATAACGGTTCGTGAATTTGGAGGTGGCTAAATGCGGCTAAATGGAACGATCTCAAGAGTCCCGAAGCGGTTGCTGTTCAGGCTTGTAATACTCTCTATGATGGCATGCCAGACCTCGGCGAAAGCACAGGATTCGCACACTGGAGTGCTCCATCTTAAGGTTCTTTCGACTTCAAGCAAGCGGGTGGTGTTTGACAAGAGTGCTTTCTATGGCCCGAGTACACTCCTGCCGTTATGGAGTAACGGTTATTTGGTAAGCCTAGAAGCCGAAACCTTTCAACCTGGCTCGCCAAATGTCCGCCTTTATGACGAGACCGGCAAGAAAGTGCGGGAAGCGGCGATATGGTTCGAAGGTTCCCAACGCGTGATCATATACTCTGCCGTGGCAACGCCCGATGGCAGGATCCTTGCCAGTGGGGTCGCGAACAAAGTTGACGGTACAACGGGATCTTTTATTGCACTAACTGACCTGGCGGGTCGAACCACCGACGTCATTCAAACAAACGGCTTTTTCCCGGCGCACATATGCCAGGGACCTGATGGAAATATTTGGAGCTTTGGCGGAACCGGGTACGATGATCAATCGCAACCCAAGCCGGGTGATACCCTGCGTCGCTTTGACATCGAGAAAGGACAGATTAGCTCCTATCTTCCACGGGCGACGTTCCCCAAGTATCCGGTGCCCGAGGAAATGGCCTATATTCACTGCTCCATCGATGGGGTCGTGGTTTATAGCTCAAAGGCACGAAAATACATTGAAATGAAGTACCAAGGGGACCAGCCGCACATCTATCAGGTAGCTCAAGTTCCCACTGGTCTCCGACTCAGCGGTTTCGCACAGACCGGCCCAAAGAGGATTTATGGTCATTTCTACCGCTCAGGTAATAATGGGCTTTATTACCTTTCTTTTGACGAGGCCGCCAAGACCGTTAATTGGGTTCCGGTCGAAGGCACGGTTGGCATTTACTCCAAACCTGGTGTGATCCGCGGGTTGTGGGGTGCAGACGCAGATAAGTTGCTGGTGAACAGAGCCGAAGATGCTGCCAGT
The DNA here is from genome assembly GCA_003224105.1 of Acidobacteriota bacterium. Lineage (GTDB taxonomy): Bacteria > Acidobacteriota > Terriglobia > Acidiferrales > UBA7541 > Acidiferrum. Next base: position 1,591 of record QHYL01000117.1, read on the forward strand.
GAATCCAAATTAACTCCGTGGCGCGAGCGGCCTTTGAACGGTTGGCTCAGCGCAAGGATGATACGGGCAGGGTGTTCCCCTTGTTGAAAGAGCCAGTGCGCGGGAATGGCAGCAGGGATAGATATTATCCACGGTGGTTTCGTGAACGCATCGTAAAAGGCTCCGGGGTGAAGAATTTCCGGTGGCATGATCTGCGACATACCTTCGCCAGCCGGTTAGTCATGGCTGGAGTAGACCTGCGGACAGTGCAGGAATTGATGGGGCACAAGACCATGACCATGACGCTGCGGTATTCTCATTTGGCTCCTAGTCACCTGCATAGCGCCGTGGAAAAGCTGGTGACTAGCACAAAAACTAGCACCAACAATGTTGTGGCGCTAGCTGCAAAGCATGTTGCTTAAGTATAAGGACTTTTGGTATGTGTAACTTGCACGCAATTCCCGGAGTGGCGGAACTGGCAGACGCGCTGGACTCAAAATCCAGTGGTACTTAGTACCGTGTGGGTTCGACCCCCTCCTCCGGGACCAATTGCTATCTCGCGCAAATCCGCATTCCACGGTTTCCATCTTCAATAAATAATCCGAGACCTCGCCATTGAATCGGTTTAATATCTTCTTCGCGGCTCGTCCCGCCGGGGTGCGGGGGCTATGCCGATTGCACTCTTATTCCTAGGAGGGGTTTCGTGCCACGTTCGAGGCGTCTTCCTTTTTGGTTGATTCTTGTCTTCGCCGCTTCTTTTACAGTTCCGGGTCGCTCTGCCGCTGACACCGACGGCCCCGCAAACCGGACGTATCTCCACAAAAACTGGCAGATTCAATCCTCGTGCGACGTGAAAGCAACCGGCGATCAAGTCTCGCAGGCCCGGTTCGACGCCTCCGGCTGGCACAAAACTGATATTCCCGCCACGGTTGTTGGTGCGTTGGTCACCGACAAAACCTATCCCGATCCCAATTACGCCACCAATCTCGATTCCTTCCCGGGCATGAGTCATTCGAACAAGCAGCTTTTCGCCAACATGGACATGCCCGACGACAGTCCCTTCAAATGTTCCTGGTGGTATCGCACCGAGTTTCACTCGGCGGCGGACGCGGGCAAAAACGTATGGCTGAATTTTCTCGGTATCAACTACCGCGCCAACATCTGGCTCAACGGTCAGAAAATTGCCGACACCAACGACGTCGCTGGCACCTACCGCGCCTACGAATTCAACATCACGAAATTCCTGAAGCCTGGAACAGCGAATGCCTTGGCGCTCGAAATCTTCGCGCCCGAAAAATACGACCTCGGCATCACCTGGGTGGATTGGAATCCCACGCCGCCCGACAAAAACATGGGCATCTGGAAGGAAGTGTTCATCACTTCCAGCGGACCAGTCGCCGTAAGATACCCTTTCGTTTCCTCGAAACTCGATTCGCAGCACAAGTCCGCCGAACTGACCATCAGCGCCGAACTCCGCAACGCGTCTCAAGCCTCCGTCAAAGGCGTGCTGCACGCCGAACTAGAAGGCATCGCTTTGCGGCAGCCCGTCGAGCTCGCCGCCGCCGAATCCAAAATCATCACCTTTTCCCCCGGCCAATTTCCGAAGCTCAAGCTCGCCCACCCAAGAATCTGGTGGCCCTACCAAATGGGCGCTCCAAATCTGAACACCGCAAAGTTGCGCTTCGAGATTGGCAGGGAAATCTCAGACACCGCCAGCCTGACCTTCGGCATCCGTGAAGTCACCTCCGAACTTACTGACAAAGATCATCGCCTCTTCAAAGTGAATGGCCGCAAAGTTCTGATTCGCGGCGCTGCCTGGGCCCCCGACCTGCTCTTCCGCTGGTCTTCCGCAAAACTCGACGCCGACCTCGCTTACGTTCGCGACATGCACCTCAACACCATTCGTCTCGAAGGCCGCCTCGACCGCGACGAATTTTTCGAAAAAACCGACAAGCTCGGCATTCTCGTCATGCCCGGCTGGACCTGCTGCGACGCCTGGGAACGCTGGAAGCATTGGGAGGGCGATCAGAATCGCGTCGCCGCCGCTTCCTTGCGCGATCAAATCACGCGTCTGCGCAATCACCCCAGCGTTTTTGTTTTCCTGAACGGCAGCGACAATCCTCCTCCACCCGACGTCGAGCAAATGTACCTGGGAATCGAGAAAGAGCTGGGCTGGCCGAACCCCGTCGTTTCCTCCGCCTCCGAGCAAAAAACTACCGTCACCGGCCCGTCCGGCGTCAAGATGACCGGCCCTTACGAATATGTTCCGCCGCCTTACTGGCTCGAAGACACGCAAGCCGGCGGCGCCTACGGCTACAACACGGAAACCAGTCCCGGCCCTGCGATTCCTCCGCGCGAGTCCCTCGAAAAATTCATTCCTAAAGACCATCTCTGGCCCATGGATGATATCTGGAACTATCACGCTGGAGGCGAGCGCTTCACCACCGTCAATGTTTTCACCGACGGCCTGACCCGCCGCTATGGCGAAGCCACCTCACTCGACGACTACGAGCGCAAAGCTCAGGCCATGACCTACGACGGCGAGCGCGCCATGTTCGAGGCCTATGGCCGCAACAAGTACACCGCCACTGGCGTAATTCAATGGATGCTCAACAACGCCTGGCCATCTCTCATCTGGCATCTTTACGATTACTATCTTGTTCCTGCCGGCGGATATTTTGGAACGAAAAAGGCTTGCGAACCCATCCACATCCAATACTCCTACGACGACAATTCCGTGAACGTGGTCAACAGCACTTACGAAGCGCTGAAAGGAATGAAAGTCAGCGCGAAAGTCTACAATATCGATGCCAAGGAAAAAGCCGCGAAGAACGCCACGCTCGATCTAGCTGCGGATAGCAGCACGAAAGCGCTTGACCTGCCCACGCCCGAAGGCCTCTCGACCACCTATTTCCTAAAGCTCGAACTTCACGACGCCGCGGGGAAACTCGTCAGCGACAATTTCTACTGGCTCTCCACAAAACTCGACACTCTCGACTGGGCTGGAAGAACCGACACCGTCTACACGCCTCAAAAAGACTTCAGCGACCTGACTGGGCTGAGCACCTTGCCGAGGGCAAAAGTGACCATCGCCAAATCAACGCGCGTCACTGGATCCGAGCACTGGATGACCGTTTCTGTGACCAACAACGGCAGCAGCGTGGCCTTCATGATCCACCCTCGCCTCACGCGCGGCAAAGGTGGCGATGACGTGGTCCCCGTTTTCTGGAGCGACAATTATTTTTCGCTGCTGCCAGGAGAGAAAAAATCCGTCACGGTGCAGTTTAACAGCTCTTCGCTTGCTGGGACGTCGCCTGAACTTATTGTGGACGGCTGGAACTTGGAGCCGGTGACGCCATAGCCACGCGGTGAGCCTGCGGTAGCGGCGCAATAGGGCTTTGCCCGGCTGACGCGCGCGCAGCCGCCGCGCGCGCAGCAACCGGCGCGGCCCCATTCACGCGTTCCACTGGCGCGACGAACCGGTATCCCATGCGCGGGCGCGTTTCGATGTATCGAGGACTCTGCGCCCCATCCCCCAGCACGCTGCGCAGCTTGTTCACGGCCGTATTCAGGCTGTGCTCGAACGCCACATACGTATCCGGCCACAGCTTCTCGCACAGCGTCTGCCGCCGGACCACCTCTCCGGCGTTTTCGATCAGCGCCTCCAGGATTTGAAAAGGTTTCTCTTCCAGTTGGATGCGCATGCCGTGCTTGCGAATCTCGCGCTGCTCGAACGAAACTTCAAACGCGCCAAAGCGCGCTATCAAGGGCAAGCTTTTCACGTTATTCATGGGCTCTACCCGGGGGATCTCCCTGGCCTCGACCCAGGTTGCCCGCCGATTCCTTTCTTGTCGCTTAAGTTTTTGACCTAAGCCTCTATTTCCCAAAGCACCTGATGCTGACAAAGACTTGACCTCCTTCCGGTTTATTCCCGGCGCGTCGCCTAAGGCAATTTCTTTGAACTGGTGAATTGGCAGGACGCGGCCGGTCGACTGAACCAATAGGCCGCGCCTAACTTGCACAATAAGCGCCGCGCCCAGCCAGGCGCGAAGCCCCGGCGAAACAGGCTGTGGTCTTGATCCGCGCAACCATTCCATGCCGCCCCGTATCCAATGCAGTAGAATGGTCGAGCAAGCGCTCCGTTGGGGGACGCTCGCCTCATATTGGGATTCTGAATCGGCATTGAGAGAGGGAAGTATGCGTAACCTGAAGCGTTTATTCGCTGCCATTGCAGTGGGATTGTTCTTCGTAAGCGCCGCCGCCGCCGATACTTTGGAACTCAAAAGCGGCAAAGTTGTGCAAGGCCGCTATCTTGGCGGCACCGCAGCCATCCTTCGTTTTGAAGTGAACGGGGAAATACAGACTTTCAGCGCCAATGACGTCGTAGCGTTGACCTTTACTGGCCGCTCCGGCGGCGCCACGCCCGTGGCCGCGCCTGCTCCAGCCCCAGCCCCAGCTGCTCCTCCACGCGCACCAGCCCCTGCACCCGCTCCAGCCCCTGCCAGTGTAGGCCCCGGCGGCGAAGTGACTATCCCCGCAGGGCAATCTTTGCTCATCCGCATGATTGACGGCGTGGACTCTTCCAAAAACCATCCCGGTGACATTTTTCATGCCACCCTCGAAACCGATTTGACCATCGGCAACACCGTCGTTGCCCGCAAAGGTACCGACGTATACGGCCGGCTGGCCGAAGCGAAAAAGAGCGGAAACTTTTCCGGCAAGTCGGAGCTGCAACTGGAGCTGACCCGCCTGGTGATTGATGGCAAGGACTATCCCGTCGTCAGCAGCGACTACACGCTCCAGGGCAAGGGACAAGGCTCCTCCACCGCCAAGAAAGTGGGCGTCGGCGCGGTTGCCGGCACCATCATTGGCGCGATCGCTGGCGGCGGAAAGGGCGCGGCCATCGGTGCAGCGGCCGGCGGCGCGACTGGCGGCGCCGTGCAAGTTATGACCAAAGGCGCGCAGGTGAAGGTTCCCAGCGAAACCGTGCTGGAGTTCCGCCTCCAGCAACCCGTCACCGTAACGGCCACCCAAAGCTAGTGGCGCGGCCTAACTTCTGCCATGTAAGGCGTCTGACTTCTGCTATGTAAGGGCTCTTGTAGGGGCGCAGCACGGCTGCGCCCTTTTTTTCAGCCTTCTGCCTTCTGCTTTTCTCTCTTCATTTCCGCAGCACGTTCCTTATGTGCTACTAGTACCGGATTGGGAACATCGCCCCGCACTTTCCCCCTTGCCACTCCTACTGTTAGCCACTAAGATAACAAGCCTCAAGTTCGGGTGTACGACTCAAGTGGGGAGACCATGCCAAAAGAAAAGCCTCAAGTGAACATCGGGGTAGTCATCAAGTCCTATCGCAGCCAGCGCGGCCTGTCGCAGGGAGACATTGAGCGCCGCACCGGCCTGCTGCGCTGCTACCTTTCGCGCGTCGAGAACGGCCACACCGTGCCGTCGCTCGAAACCCTCGCCAAAATCGCCGAGGCCATGGACATTTCGCTCGCCGACTTTTTCCCCGGCACCGAGACGCCCCGCGACCGCGAAACGCAAAAAGCTCTGGGCGAACTCTCCCAGGACGAAATCCGCTTCCTGGCCGAAATCAAGAAGTACACCAACACGCTTTCCGAAGGCGACAAGCGCCTCGTCCTGGCCATGATCCGCAAAATGGCCACCCTCATTCCCGCCGCGGCCGCCGCCAAAAAAATCATCCCCCGCCGCCCCACCGCCTGACCATTTCGTACCGTCGGCTTCCATCTGGCCAAAGAGTTCAGGAATCGAAGCGCGTCGGTCATTCTTCGGTCTTAAGTGGCAATAGGCGCACGCGCGTGCGATCGGCCTCGATAGTAACCAGCGCACCAGTTTCAAGTTGAGAGGTGAGGAGACGCAATGCGGCCACGGTTTGCTTACCCGAGGCTTCGGG
>QHYL01000118.1 GCA_003224105.1 Acidobacteriota bacterium
AATCCAGTAACGTTCAAACTGCTTCTAAAGAAAGTTGGCTCGAACCCCAAAGTCTGGCTTGAGCAAGTATCAAAGGCTTCTCCTGGATGCACAAATCAAGCGGAATCAGGATAGTCTCCAGAGGGCGTCCAAGGGGAAGATCGAAACAAGGCTGTTGACCGCGCGTGCTACGCCGGGGTAGGCTGCGGACAAAATCGGGGCAAGCCCGCGATTCCGTAGGTGGCCCCGCATTCCTTAAAAGCCAGGAGGGCGCGAAATGGTTGCGATTCATACGCTTTGGTTGCCGATTCTGCTGTCGGCGGTGATTGTGTTTGCGGCCAGCTCGGTTCTACACATGGTGCTGCCGTATCACCGCAGCGATTACAAAAAGCTGCCGGACGAAGACAAAGTAGTGGCGGCGCTGCGTTCGTCAGGAGTGACGCGCGGAGTGCACATGTTCCCATATTGCAGCCACAAAGAGATGAATTCGCCGGAGATGAAGGAAAAGTTCAAACAGGGGCCTGTGGGGATGGTTACGGTGTTTTCCGCGGGGATGAACATGGGGAAATCCCTGGCGCAATGGTTTGTGTACTGCCTGGTCGTCGGCATCTTTACGGCTTATCTGACCGGCCGGGTGTTGGTGCCAGGGACGAATTATCTGGCGGTGTTTCGCGTGGCGGGCACGGTGGCGTTCATGGCGTACGGCGTGGGCCAATTGGTGAATGGCATTTGGATGGGACAGCCGTGGAGCGTGGTGACCAAGCATTTTTTGGATGGATTGGTCTATAGCTTGCTGCTTGCGGGGACGTTTGGGTGGTTGTGGCCGCGGTGAAAAGAGTTCTTAGTTTTCAGTTGTAAGTTTTAAGTAAAGAAAGAAGAAGAAAACGCTTTGGGTGACATGCTGGGCTCGCGAGCGGTGGCTCGTGACTCGTGACTGAGGAAAGACTTTCTTGCGCTGGCCGCTCTCCCCAGGCTGACGTTTCTCAAGCGACTACTTTTCTGCTGCTGACTTGGGCGGCGCGGCGGGAGTGTTGACAGGCGCAGCGAGTTGCGAGAAGGAGCGGACGAGAAGAACGAGTTGCCATCGCTGGTCCTCGGTTAAACGGCGTTTGAAGGACGGCATGGGCCTGCGGCCTTCGCTAATCTGATAGAAAATCTCGCCATCGGTGACGTTCGCAAGGAGCTTTGTGTCGGTCAGATCGGCCGGAAGGGGAAAATGCGATCTGCCTTCCGGGCCGTCTCCTTTGCCGCGGTTGCCGTGACACTGCGCGCATTCGTCCCCGTAAATTTGCCGCGCGGCATTCAAGGTGGATTCGGAAGGAGCCAGGGGATTCTTCAGGCTCTTGTATTCCCGAGGGACGATCCAGGGTTTGTTTTCCTGTACCATCCAGTAGGCAACGATTGCGAAAATGAAAATGAGGATTGCGGCGAAAAGAAACTTGCGTAGTCGGAGGGAACGCAACGAGTTGGCGGACATGAGACGGGGAAATTTTCGCACACCGGAGTCTTAGACGAACAGTAAGTTTTGATTTGGATTGAAGAGATTTCAATATAGAGCGCACAGAGAGAGGAGCACTGAGGACAAGGAGAAGAATTAAGCGGAGCGGAAGATGAGCCAGAGAAGTTCCGCGTTGAAGAAGAGGATGGTGGCGGCGATGATCCAGGCGAGGATGGTGATGAGTCGCGAGTTGGCGAACTCACCCATTTTCGAGCGGTCAGCCGTGAATTGAATGAGAGGAATTACCGCGAAGGGCAACTGGAAACTGAGAACGACCTGACTGAGAATCAGCAGGGAAGTGACTTTGTTTTCGCCGGCGAAACCGATGACCAGAGCCGCGGGAATAATGGCGATCGCGCGCGTGATGAGGCGGCGGAGCCATGGCTTCAAACGAAGTTTCAGAAAACCTTCCATGACAATTTGACCGGCGAGCGTGCCGGTGAGCGTGGAGTTCTGGCCGGAGGCGAGCAGGGCGCACGCGAACAGCGTGCTTGCGAAGCTGGCTCCCAGAACGGGGCTGAGAAGCTTGAAGGCGTCGGCGATTTCGGCAACGTTGTTCAGACTGCGCGTGTGGAAGGCAGCGGCGCCAAGGACGAGAATCGCGGCGTTGATAAAAAAGGCGAAGCCGAGCGCAACGGTCGAGTCGAAAATGGCGTAACGCATGGCTTCGCGGCGGTCGCGCGAGGAGGCGCCAAAGGCCCGCGTCTGCACAATGCTGGAGTGAAGGTAAAGATTGTGCGGCATCACCGTGGCGCCCAGGATGCTGATGGCTATGTAAAGCATTTCGCGATTCCGGAGAATTTCCGCGCGGGGGAGGAAGCCGATGGCGGCTTCGCGCCAGAGTGGGTGCGCAAAAAAAATTTCGTAAGCGAAGCAAACGGCGATGGTGGCGATGAGCGTAACGACGAAGGCTTCCACGAGGCGGAAGCCGCGGCCTTGCAGGGCGAGAACGAGCAGAACGTCGAGAGCGGTGATGAGAACGCCGGCGAGAAGAGGCACGCCAAAGAGCAGCTTCAGAGCGACGGCGGAGCCAAGAACTTCCGCAAGGTCACATGCGGCGATGGCGATTTCGCAAACCACCCAAAGGAACAGGGAGGTGCGGCGGGAGTAGTGCTCGCGGCAGGCTTGCGCGAGATCGCGGCCGGTCGCGATGCCAAGCTTTGCGGACAGAGCTTGCAAAAACATCGCCATCAGATTGCTGATCAAGACAACGCTAAGAAGCGTGTAGCCGAATTTTGAGCCGCCGCCCAAGTCGGTCGCCCAGTTGCCGGGGTCCATGTAGCCGACAGCGACCAGATAGCCGGGACCGGCAAAGGCCAGAATTTTGCGAAACCAGGAAGCACCCGAAGCGATGGGGATGCTGCGATGAGCTTCGGGCAAGGAGGGAAGAACCATACGCGCGCGCAGGTCGGCCGTGGTGGGGAGGAGGTGTGCGCGGGATTCCGTTGTGAGAGGCGGGTCGGAATCGAGTTGTGGCGTGGTAACGGGTTCCATGGCCGAAGTTAACTATGCTAAATAACAATCCTAAACTACACTTAATATAGCCGGCTGTCAATAGGACTGTGCTGGTTTTTTGGTCAGAGACGCGAAAGAGAGCCGGGATGCAAAGGGGTCAAGCAGGGTCGAAGGGCTTGTGGTAAGTTCGAGGAAGCATTCCGGGAGCGAAATGAGATGGACCAACAGCAGCCAGCGCAAGGACAAGTGCAAATCAAGGCGGATGAAAAAGAATTACAAGGGCAGTACAGCAACCTGGTGATGATTCATCACAACCTGGAAGAATTCACGCTGAATTTTATTTACGTTTTTCCCAACGGAACGCAGGGGAAGCTCTTGAGCAGCGCGATCGTAAGCCCCGGGCACGCCAAGAGGATTTGGCGGGCGCTAGGGGAGAACCTGAGCCGATATGAAGCACAGTTCGGCGAAATCAAGGAGGCTCCGCAAGGCGGACCGATGCCGAACGTGGGTTTTGTGCAGTAAGAGCAGAAGTTAGAAGGACCGAAGAGAGGTCCTTCGAATCGCCGCACTCGCAGGTTGATTACCCTTCGTCGGATAGTCAGTTGGAGGGGGAATTTAGAAGAAAACGCGCCCGGCGTGTTAAGATTACAAGAGTCCATTCCGCACGGGCCTGTAGCTCAGGTGGCTAGAGCGCGCCCCTGATAAGGGCGAGGTCGGTGGTTCAAGTCCACCCAGGCCCACCATTTTCTAGAGTTCTCAGTCATTAGTTCTAGGTTTTTAGTAAAGAAAACCCGCAAACCTTCTTGACTGATCTGGCGTGCCCTGAGCCTGGCGGGCCATGCGATGAGCTCGGGTGCGAGCTTACGTCGATCTTCCCTTACAAGTTTCCGCGCGACGAATTCCTTCGAAGTGGGTTGAAACAGTATTGTGATACCGGCTTTGTGTTCCGAGTCTTGCAGGTATATTGCGAAACGGGAAGAGGGCCGAGCGCATCCTAGGCTACGGAAGGAAGCGGCAAGCGAATCGCAATACTCTTTCTGGATTCAAGAACAGGAGGATCGTGATGCGGCTGGGAATGATTTCTCTACTTGCGGGGATAATCTTCTTGATGGCCGGCGCACCGGCCAGAGCGCAATATTCGCAATATTATGGGCGTGAAAAATGGGAAGTGACGCCGTTTGCCGGATACGAAACCAGCGGGTCTTACCCGCTGACTTCCAGCACGGTAACGGTAAACGACCTGCGGATTAGCGGGGCGGCAAGTTTTGGCACGTTCATCGGCTACTCGGTCACCACGAACGCGCAATTTGAGTTTCTTTGGGACCGTAACATGACTTCGTACAGTGTCCAGCAGACTCCAGGCGGGCCGTTTCAGAAGGCCTACAATTCGGACGTGGACCAGTATCAATTCGGTGCGATGTATATGTTTCTAGGTGATGAGCACAAGTGGCGGCCGTACTTCGCAGGGAGCCTGGGTTTTACGCACGAATTCAACAGCGGAGGAAACCCCACGCGGACTGATTTTTCCTACGGCATCGGCGGTGGCGTGAAGTATGGCTTCACGCGGCACATTTCCTTTAGAGGAGACGCTCGCTACATGCCGACTTATGCGAATTCCGGGCTGCAACCCTTCTGCGACGCTTTCGGCAATTGCTATATAGCGAAGGTGTCGCAATACCAGCATCGCGGGAATTTTCTGGCCGGGCTGGCGTTTCGATTTTAAGAAGAAGCGCCGACAAGCGCGCGAGGGCCGCTAAAATACTTGCCGGGCCTTTGCGAAATTGGCGCCGCGCAGCTTAGGGCGCTGGAGGCTTCTGCGCAGTTTGCGTTGGAGGCGGCGCCGCAAATTTGGCGTCGTCCACGGGAACATTCTGGTGAAGCTGTTCGACCTGAATGGTGAACTGGTTTCCCGGCCGGGAAAGTGTCCAGCGAAACGGAACTCTCAGGCCCTTGGCATCGCGATAATCCGCATAATCAATTTGCGTGGGGTTGCGGCCCAGCGGCGTTTCAGCGTAACGGATGAGGCGCAGCAGGAGGCCGGATTCCTTGTCGAAATAAAGGCGCAGCGGCGGCTGTGCTTCGCTATGGCCCACGACGAGGTAAGTGTCATGGCCGTCGATTTTTTCTCCCGGATCCACGCGGAATTTTTCGTAAAGTGTTCTCACATGCAACGGAAAATACAGGTCGGCATCCATGCCCGCGGCGGCGTTTTCCGTGGCGGACATCATGTGCACGCGCCCGGGAACGCTGAGCCAGCCCTGCTTGCCATCGAATGCGGTGACGCTATCGCCGTTGGCGAGGTGCATCACGGAGAGACGCTTTTCGGGAGATTTGGAATAAACGTCAACAGGGAAATGCTGGCCACCGAAAGCGATAAGGGTCCCTTTCTGCACGCGGCTGATGACTTTCTGGAGGGCTTCGGAGCCGCCGATGGCGTTGAGGTATTTGTCGAGCAGCTGATCGGCTGGCGGTAAAACAGGCTTTGGTTCGCCAGGCTTAACGCCTTCGGCTGATTCGTGCGGCGGTTCGTCTGCAGAGATGATGGGCGTAGCCACCGGGTTCGCTGAGCCGCGGTGGCAGGAGTAGCAGGTGACCTCCCGATGGCCTTCGAAGTTTTCTTTGTTGATGGCCATCATCATGTTAATCATTTTGCGCGCCGTGACTTTCGGCTTCTTGTCGTCTTTGTCCATCTGGCGCGGCACGTGGCAGTATTCACACTCGACACCCAGGGAAGCGGCGATGAATTGCATCGAAGGGATAACCTGCTCAGCGGGAATGCCCTTGAGCGCCTGTATGTT
>QHYL01000119.1 GCA_003224105.1 Acidobacteriota bacterium
CGAGGACGAGTTCGTCTTCGAAGGGGCGGCCGATGATTTGCACGCCGATGGGAAGACTTTCGTTCGAAAGGGCGATGGGGACGGAAGCGCCGGGGAGGCCGATTAGATTGAGCCATTGAGAAAAACGCATGGTGTCTCGATAGCCGGTGCCGGGGTTGTAATTCCCTTCGCCGTGGCGAAACGCGGGAGCGCAGGAGACCGGCGAGAGCAGAATGGGGGCGCCATCCATTTGGCGGAGGATTTTTTCGCGAAGGAGATCGCGTTCGGCGCAAGCCTGGATGAATTGATCGAGTGAGAGGGGAACCGGGGAGGTTGCGTTGGAAAGATATTCGCACAGCATGGGGCTGAGTTGGGATTCGTGGCCCGTGAGATTAGTGTTGAGCAGGTGAGCGATCACCTGGCCGAAAAAGAACCACCAGAGTTCGAGAGCGCGATCGAGACCGGTTAGTTCGAATGGCTCGATGGGGAAGCCTGCATTGCTGAGGAGTTTGGCCGCACGGTCGACGGCGGCGCGTGTTTCGGGGGTGGCGTTGCCAAGAGCAGAACTTTGCAGAAGGCCGATGGGCGTGGCGCGCAATTCCTTCTGGGAGTAAGAACGAAAGGGGACTGGGGCAGAGTGCGCGTCGCCAGCGTCGGGACCTGCTATGACTTCGAAGAGAGCGCGCACATCGCCGATTGAGCGGGCCATGGGACCGCCGCCGCCGATCCAGCCGAATGCGCCTGCGCCTGAAGGGAAGTGGCCCGTGGCGGGAACGCGGCCGGGGGTGGGCTTGAGTCCACAAATGCCGCAAAAATGAGCGGGCACGCGAATGGAGCCGCCGCCGTCACTGCCAACGCCGCCCATCGAGCAACCATCTGCGATGGCCGCGGCCTCGCCGCCACTGGAGCCGCCTGAAGAGTACGCGAGATTCCAAGGGTTGCTGGTTTTTCCAGTGAGAAGATTGTTGGTTTCGTAGGCCATGAGAAATTCGGGCGTGTTGGTATTGCCGAGAAGAATGGCTCCGGCGGCTCTCAGGCGGGCGACGAGAGGAGCGTCGGTGGCCGGGAGGTAATCTTTGCGAAGAAGAGAACCGGCGGGGCAAGGCCAGCCGGCGACGTCGATGCAGCTTTTGAGGGTGACCGGAACGCCGTGAAGAAGGCCCAGCACCTGGCCGCGGGAGACGGCGGCTTCTGCAGCGCGGGCCTGGGCGCGAGCGGCGCCAGCGTCCAAATGGACAAAGGCGTTGAGCTTGGGCTGAAGGGATTCGATGCGGCGGAAATGGGCTTCGAGAATTTCTACGGGAGAAACTTTCCTGGAGCGGATGCTGGCGCTGATTTCGGCAATGGTGGAGAAGGGCGAAATGTCGGTCATAAAAGGAAGTGCGAGAATATTCGTGCATAAGATGCGGGTCAAGCGCGAAGCGATGCGTGGAACGAGAGCGAAGATAAAATAAGTTGACCTAATGTGGGGCTGCCGGGAGAATTTCAGAGTTCTTGTTGGGGATGATTTTGTGAAGAGATGCGGCATTCCGCGCGGATAGGACGAAAGCTATTTATGCACGTGATGACTCGGCGTGGGGTTGTGATTGGAATTTGCGGCGGATTGCTTTTTTGCGCGGCGCTCGGGTTGCGAGGCGGCGCAAACGCGGGGCAAGAGAAAGAAAAGGCCGCAAGCGCAAGAAAGATGGCAACCAAGGCCAACCCCGCAGTCGCTTACCGCTTCAACACGCTGGGCGTTGCGCACATGAATCAACAGCGGCCGGCGGATGCTCAGAAATACTTCCAACAGGCGCTGGAAGCGGATCCGAAATTCGCGGTAGCGCGGCTGAACCTGGGTGTCGCGCTGCTCGGGCAACAGAAGCTCGATGCCGCGCGCGCGGCGCTGACTGCAGCGACGGAGCAACTGCCGAACGATCCGTATGCGTGGTACAACCTCGGGCTGGCGTACAAAGACACGGGCGAAGTGGAGAAGGGAATTGCCGCGTTCGAGCGCGTGACGGAAATCAAACCGAATGAAGCGGACGCGTATTATTTTGTCGGCTACCTGAATACGCAAATCCAAAAATATGACGAGGCCATTGCGTCGTTTCAGAAAGGGTTGGCGCTGAATCCGGTGCACGCTTCGGCGGAATTCGGGCTGGCGCGCGCGTTGCAGCGCAAGGGCGATGCGACTGCGGCGCGGGAGCATTTGGCGCGGTTTCAAAAGATTACGTCAGAACATCTGGGGACGCCGTTTGGAGCGGGCTATGGGGACCAGGGGAAATTTTCCACGGCGGAACTCCCATTGAGCACCGTGGCTGATGTGCCGGCGGCGATTGCCGTGCACTTTGCAGTGGAGACGAATCCGTTTGTTTCGGAGGGCAAGAGTGGGAGCCCTGTTGCGCTTGGAGCGAGCACAGGCGCGTGCTTTTTTGATTTTGATGGAGATGGGAAACCGGATCTTTTTCTGGTGAGTGGCACGGCGGACGGAGAGAGTCATTTGCTGCGCAATCTGGGAAACGGACGATTTGAAGACGTGACGCAAACGGCGGGGATTCATTTGAGGGGCACCGGATTCGGGTGCGCGGCGGGGGATTTTGATAATGACGGCAAGCCGGATCTTGCGGTGTGCTTGAGCGACGGCGTGCGGTTGTTGCACAACAGAGACGAAGCGAAATTTGAAGATGTGACAGAGGCGGCGGGAATTCGCAAAGAAAAAGGATGTGTGGGCGCCACGTTTGTGGATTATGACCACGATGGCGACCTGGATTTATACGTCACGATGGGGGCGGATTCGGGCTCGGCGGGCATGGCGGCGCACAATTTGTTGTGGCGCAACAATGGGAATAGCACGTTCACGGATGTCTCGGCTGAGACCGCGCTGGGGGTGGCGGCGACGGGCGCGGGTGTGGTGACGACGGACTTCAACAATGACCGCGCGATTGATTTTGTTGTTGCGGGCGGAACGGCGGGCGCGTCCATTCTTTTGAATCCGCGGGAAGGGAAGTTTGCTCCACTCGCGGGAATTGATTTTGCGAAAGAGAAATTGCCTCCGGCAGTGGGAGTGGTGGCGTTTGATTTTGATAAAGACGGCTGGATGGACCTGGCATTCACGCATGCGGGAGCGCCGGGGATCAGTTTGTGGAGGAATGTCGAAGGGAACCGACTGGAGCGCGTTCCTTTGCCAGATTTTGGCTGGCAGAAGGGCTGGGGCATTGCCGCGGTGGATTACGACAATGACGGCTGGCTCGATCTGGTGGCGGCGGGCGAGACGAGTAATGGCACTGAGCTGCGGTTGTTGCGCAATCTCGGAAGCAAGGGCTGGAGCGACGTAACAAAAAACGTGGGACTCGATGCGGTGAAGCTGAATCAGCCGCGCGCGATTGCGGTGGCCGATATCGATGGCAACGGCGATGCGGATCTGGTGGTGACGCAACTGGGCGGCGGGCCAGTGCTGCTGCGCAACGAAGGCGGGAATCAGCGCGGTTGGATGAGCATTGATCTGAAGGCGCTGAATGACAACAAGAGCGGAATAGGCACGAAGGTCGAGCTATACGCGGGCACGTTGTATCAGAAGTGGGAAGTGGCAGGGGCCTCGGGCTATTTGGGACAAAATGCGGCGCCGATTCTGGCTGGGTTGGGAGCCGAAACGAATGCCGAGGTGGTGCGGCTGCTGTGGCCGACGGGCGTGCCGCAGGATGAAATCAATCTCGTTGCGAATAAGACGCAGGCGATTACGGAATTGGACCGGCGAGGGAGTTCGTGCCCGATTCTGTTTTCGTGGAACGGTCATGAATACGAATTCATTGCGGACCTGATCGGGCCGGGCGTTGTGGGGCATTGGATTGCGCCGGGTGAGCGCGACGTTCCGGATCCGGATGAGTATCTGAAAGTTTCCGGGCGCAGCCTGAAGGCGCGAAATGGATTGCTGAGTTTCCGTTTCCTGGAACCGATGGAAGAGACGGTTTATCTGGACCAAGTGCGGTTGCTGGCAATTGATCACCCGGCGGCGTATGAAGTTTTTCCCGACGAACGCTTTGTGAGCGCCCCACCTTTCCCGGAGTTTCGCGTGATTGCAAGCCGGAATGCGCGTCCACCTATGGGCGCCTGGGATGATCACGGGCACGACGTGCTTGCTCTTATCTCGAAAGCGGATCGCAAGTACGTGACGGACTTCGAGGATTTGCCGTTCATGGGGTTTGCCAAGCTTCACTGGCTGGAGCTGGATCTTGGCGCGTGGGATGCGCAGAAGCCGCTGCGGCTGATTATGGATGGCTACACGGATTATTTCACGGCGACTTCGATGTACGCGGCGGATCAAGCGGGCGTCAAAGTGATTGCACCGTACGTGGAAGCGCAAGATGTACAGGGCAAATGGGTGCGCGTGGTGGAGGACATGGGGTTTCCGGCCGGGTTGGAACGCACGATGGTTGCCGATTTGAGCGGCAAGCTGCCGCCAGGAACGCGGCGCATTCGCATTGTGACCAACCTGAAGATTTATTGGGACGCGATTCGAATCGATCAGACGCCTGATCTCCGGGATGTTCGCGTTTCGGAAGTGCCGCTGGCGCAAGCGGCGCTGGATTTTCTCGGTTATCCGCGCGAGATTCGTTTGCAGCCGGCGAGTGATACCACCTATTCGTACGCGCAGCTCAGCAAGACCGGGCCGTACGCGCGCGCAGCGGGGAATTACACGCGCTACGGCGATGTTTCTGATTTACTGCGCGGTTCGGATGATCGCTTCGCGGTTTTCGGGTCGGGGGAAGGCGTGAAGCCGGATTTTGATCCGAAGGCGCTACCGGCGTTGCCTGCGGGCTGGGTGCGCGATTACTTTTTCTATGCGGATGGCTTCGAGAAAGATTTGGATTTTTATGCGGCTGATGCGTTTACCGTGGAGCCGCTGCCGAAGCACTCGCTTTTGCCGTATCCGTATCCGGAAGGGAAGGATTATCCGGGCGATTCGGAACACTTGAAGTATCAATTGGAGTACAACACTCGCACCCGCTCGGACCGCATGCCACCGAGCCTGCGGTATCAATATCCCGGCGCGCCGCGCTGAGGTATTAGTTTTTTCTTGGCCTTGCTTAGATTCTCTTTGACGCGAAATTTCACGATGCGTCTAATCAGAGGAAGCGGGAGCGGCTTGTCAAAGGGGAATTGCACGGATCCCTTCGCTCCTTTGTAGGCGGACAACTCCTTTTCGAACGCGGCGATTGCCGATGTGCGCGGGTAGAAACCGATGTGGTTTTTGAACGCCGCAAACCAGACGAGCATACCGTTCAACGTAAAGGCAGGAATGCCGTAGCTAATCTTTACCTTGGCTTGGGGCGCGGCCTTTTTTACGGTCAGGCGTATCTTTTGCAATCGGTGCTGTACGTCTTTCGAGAAACGCTGCAAGTAAACGTCGAAATTTGTCGCGGTTTTTCGGGAGTTGGCCATTGCGGAATCATGAGCGCGCGCGGGTCAAAGCGCAACCATCTTAGGTCCGACGACACACATTAAAGCCGACTTTTGCTAGCGCTTTGGTAGCGGTCAGTCTTTTTGGGCGAGAAGGGAGGCGCGAACGGCTGTAAGCTCCTTGCGCTTGGATTTCTCCACGTCGGGGAAGGCGAGATTCAGATCATTGAGGGCTTCGAGAATGGCGGCTGCGACCACCAGGCGCGTCAACCATTTGTTGTCCGCGGGAATGACGTACCAGGGTGCGTGTTTTGCGGCGGTTTGCTGAATCATTTCCTCGTAAGCTTCCTGATAGTCCTTCCAAAAACCCCGCTCCTGCACGTCGGCCATGGAAAACTTCCAATTCTTTTTTGAACCTTCTAGGCGTTCGAGGAAACGCTTTTTTTGTTCTTTCTTGGAGATGTGGAGGAAGAACTTGCGGATGACCACGCCGTTGCGCGCGAGATAGCGCTCGAAAGAGTTGATGTCTTCGAAGCGCTCC